>JAQGMX010000378.1 GCA_028292145.1 Variovorax sp. | reverse complement strand
CCAGCATGGCGAGCGGCTCGATCGGGCGCTCGCCGAGCTGGTGCCGGAGTTCTCGCGCAGCTATCTGCAGCAGCTCATCGAGGCGGGCGGCGTCACGCTGCGGGGCCGTCCCGTGACCAAGGTATCGGCTGCGGTGCGTGCCGGCGAGGCGGGCTGCATCGAACTGCGCCCGACGCCGCAGAGCCAGGCCTTCAGGCCCGAGCCGATGTCCCTGCGGGTGGTCCACGAGGACGCCCACCTGCGCGTCATCGACAAGCCCGCCGGCCTGGTCGTGCATCCGGCGCCGGGCCACTGGAGCGGCACGCTGCTCAACGGCCTGCTCGCGCTCGATCCGGAAAGCGCCTGGCTGCCGCGCGCGGGCATCGTGCATCGGCTCGATCGCGACACCAGCGGCCTGATGGTCGTGGCGCGCACGCGGGCCGCCATGGACGCGCTGGTCGGACTGATCGCGGCGCGCGAGGTCTCGCGGCAATACCTGGCGATGGCGCACCGACCCTGGACCGGCGCCGCCGCGCGGCAGGTCGACGCGCCCATCGGACGCGATCCGCGCAACCGGCTGCGCATGGCGGTGGTCGATCTGGCGCGTCATCCCGGCAAGACCGCCCGCACGCTGATCGAGCGGCTCGATGGTCATGCCGACGGCATCGCGGTGCGCTGCACGCTCGAAACCGGCCGCACGCACCAGATCCGCGTGCACATGGCGTCGATCGGTCATCCGCTGGTCGGCGATGCGCTCTACGGCGGCGCGCCCGCTGCCGGACTGTCGCGCCAGGCGCTGCACGCGTTCCGGCTGGCCTTCGTGCATCCGATCACCCGGGAGCCGATGACTTTCCTGTCGCCGCCGCCGCCCGACATGGCCGGCGCCTTCGACACCTGGGGCCTGGATTACAATCGCGCCTGACGGCCCCCGGGCCTCGCCGGCTCGATCGAGCCGGCTCGCGTAGCGCCCGCCCAAGTGCCGGCCACGCCATTTCTCGCTTCATCACTCATCCACCTGAACGTGCGCCACTGGCGCCTGGATAACGCGAACCATGAATACGGCGGATGCCAAGCGCATTCTCGAGACCGCCTTGATCTGTTCGACGCAACCCCTGCCGGTGCGCGAACTGCGCGTGCTGTTCGACGACGAACTGGGCGCGGACACCATCAAGACGCTGCTGCTCGAATTGCAGGAAGACTGGACGCAGCGCGGGCTCGAGCTCGTGAGCGTCGCGAGCGGCTGGCGTTTCCAGAGCCGCCCGGAGATGCGCGACCATCTCGACCGCCTGCATCCCGAAAAACCGCCGCGCTACACGCGCGCCGCCCTCGAAACGCTGGCCATCATTGCGTATCGCCAGCCGGTCACGCGCGGCGACATGGAAGACATCCGCGGCGTCACCATCAATTCGCTGATCATCAAGCAGCTCGAGGATCGCAACTGGATCGAAGTCATCGGCCACCGCGAAACCGTCGGCCGGCCGGCGATTTTCGCGACGACCCGCCAATTCCTCGACGATCTCGGCCTCGGGTCGCTCGACCAGCTGCCGGTCATCGAAACGCCCGCCCAGCACACCGCCATGATCGAAGCACTGGCCGGGCCAGCCGGTCTGGCCGAGCCCGACGAGGCCTCGCCCGCGCAGGCGGGCCTGCCGATCGGCGATTCGCAACTCTCTCCCCCCACCGATTCCCCGTCGGCTACCGCTCCCGGAAGAAACCCATCATGAGCTCCAACCTTCCCGACGACGCGGCCGTTCCCCCGGTCGACATCGATTCCCAGACCACCGAAAGCGCCGAAAGCGTCCAGAGCGCCGAAGCAGCGAAGCCCAAGCGGCCGCGCAAGCGCAAGGTCGCGGCTGCTGCCGATGCGGCCGTCACACCTGAAGCTTCAGAAGCTGTGGAACTGGTGAAGCCAGTGAAACTGGTCGATCCGACGGATGCGGGGACGGTCGTTCCCGACGCTGCTGCGGCTGAAAAGCCCGATGCGCCGATCGTGCGGGATGAACGGGACGATCGCGAGGGCGACGACGGTGAAGGCGACGACGAAGAAGAAGACGAAGACAGCGACGAAGAGGAGGACGACCTCGACCGCGCCCGCCGCGCCGCCGATCGTGCCCAGCGCAATGCGCCCCCGACGCAGCCGATCCGTTTCGCCGACGTCATTTCCGGCCAGTTCGACGCCGACGAGGAAAGCCCGGAAGTGCCGGCCCTCAAGCGCGTGCTGCTGCCCGAAGCCGATTCGCCGAAGCTGCACAAGGTGCTGGCGCAGGCCGGCCTGGGTTCGCGGTTGGAGATGGAGGCGTTGATTCTCCAGGGCCGCATTTCGGTCAACAGCGAGCCGGCTCACATCGGCCAGCGCATCCAGTACGGCGACCAGGTCAAGATCAACGGCAAGCCGATTCGCTACCGGATCGCGCCGCCGCCGCCGCGCGTGATCGCGTACCACAAGCCGACCGGCGAAGTCGTGACGCACGACGATCCGCAGAACCGCCCGACCGTGTTCCGCAAGCTGCCGCGCCTGCAGCAGGGCAAATGGCAGTCGGTCGGCCGGCTCGACCTGAACACCGAAGGCCTGCTGTTGTTCACCAGCTCCGGCGAACTCGCCAACCAGCTGATGCACCCGCGCTTCGGCCTGGAGCGCGAGTACGCGGTGCGCGTGCTGGGCGCGCTCAGCGGCGAGGAGAAGAAGAAACTGCTCGAAGGCGTGCGCCTGGACGACGGCATGGCGCAGTTCGGCACGATCGAGGAGGGCGGCGGCGAAGGCTCCAACCACTGGTACAAAGTCACGATTTCCGAAGGCCGCAACCGCGAGGTGCGCCGCCTGTTCGAATCGGTCGGTCACGCGGTCAGCCGGCTGATCCGCATCCGCTACGGCGCGATGGTGTTGCCGCGCGGCCTGAAGCGCGGCGCCTGGATGGAGCTGGACGAGCGCGACATCGGTGCGCTTTTCCGCGCAGCCGACGGCGGTGCGGGCAGCACTGGCGCCGAGCGCACGGCGCGCACGGGCGGTCCGCGCGGTGCGAATCCGCAGGGCGGCAGTGGCGGCGGCGGAGGGAACAACCGCAACAACAACAAGAAGCGCAGCGGTCGCAGCGGCGGACCGCGCGACGACGGTCGTGCCAACGTGCGCGGCGGTCCTAATCCCGGGAACCCCGGGAACGCCGGAAATGCCGGATTTGGACGCGGCGCTGGCGGTCCGGCTGCCGGACCGCGCAATCCGAACGCGCCTCAGGGCGCCGGTCGCGGCGGTCAGCGAGGCAATCCGAACGGGAACGCTCCGGCCCAGAGCGCATCCAACCAGCCCGATCCGATGAAGACATCGCTCGGCTACATCGGCGCCGACAGCTTCTCGCGACAGCGCAAGGAACAGCGGCAAGGACCGCCGCGCCGCGGCGGCAGCGGCGGCGGTTATGGCGGGCCGGCCGGCGGCAAGCGCCGAAGCGGACGCTGACACCGAAGCCGGCTAAAATCATGGGCTTTGCCGAAGCTGCCGGCCGGCGCTTGCAGTTCGGCGGAACTCTTTCAAAATCAACTGCTCAGGAAGCAACGCAATGGCTATCGAACGTACCCTCTCCATCATCAAGCCCGACGCCGTCGCCAAGAACGTCATCGGCAAGATCGTCTCCCGCTTCGAAGCCGCCGGCCTCAAGGTCGTCGCCGCCAAGCTGGTCCAGCTCTCGCGCGCCGAAGCCGAACAGTTCTACGCCGTGCACGGCGCACGTCCGTTCTTCAAGGACTTGGTCGAATTCATGATCTCCGGCCCGGTGTTCGTTCAGGTCATCGAAGGCGAGAACGCCATCTCGAAGAACCGCGACCTGATGGGCGCCACCGACCCGAAGAAGGCCGACGCAGGCACGATCCGCGCCGACTTCGCCGACAGCATCGATGCCAACGCAGTGCACGGCTCCGACGCGCCTGAAACCGCGGCGGCCGAAATCGCCTTCTTCTTCGCCGGCCTCAACGTCTACGCACGCTGAGGATCAACCCAGCCCACGCAATGACGACCACTGCCAACCTGCTCGAGTTCGACCTGGAAGGTTTGGCCGCGTTCTGCGAACGGCTGGGCGAAAAGCGCTTTCGCGCAACGCAACTCTTCCGCTGGATCCACCAGCGGGGCGCCAGCGATTTCACCCAGATGACCGATCTGGCGAAGTCGCTGCGCGAAAAGCTGGCGACCACGGCGCGCATCGAAGCGCTGCCGGTCACCACGCAACACGAATCCAAGGACGGCACGATCAAGTGGCTGTTCGACGTCGGCGACGGCAATGCCGTCGAAGCCGTATTCATTCCCGAGGACGACCGCGGCACGCTGTGCGTGTCGTCGCAGGCCGGCTGTGCGGTCGGCTGCCGTTTCTGCTCCACCGGGCACCAGGGTTTCAGTCGCAATCTGACGACCGGCGAAATCGTCGCCCAGCTCTGGTTTGCCGAGCATTTCCTGCGCAAGCACCTGAAGCGCACCGAGCGCGTCATCTCCAACGTGGTGATGATGGGCATGGGCGAGCCGCTGCAAAACTACAACGCGCTGGTGCCCGCGCTGCGCACCATGCTCGACGACAACGCCTACGGGCTGTCGCGCCGTCGCGTGACGGTGTCGACATCGGGCGTGGTGCCGATGATCGACCGGCTGGGCAACGACTGCGCGGTGGCGATGGCGGTGTCGCTGCATGCGCCCAACGATGCGTTGCGCAGCGATCTGGTGCCGCTGAACCGCAAATATCCGATCGCCGAACTGCTCGATGCCTGCAAGCGCTACCTCGTGCATGCGCCGCGGGATTTCATTACTTTCGAATACTGCATGCTGGACGGCGTCAACGACCAGCCCGAGCATGCAAAACAACTGGTCGATTTGGTTCGCACGCACGGCGTGTCGTGCAAGTTCAACCTGATCCCCTTCAATCCGTTTCCTGCTTCCGGCCTGCTGCGTTCGCCGCAGCCGCAGGTTCTTGCCTTCGCGAAGATCCTGAGCGAAGCCGGTCTGGTGACGACGGTGCGCAAGACGCGCGGCGACGACATCGACGCAGCCTGCGGCCAGCTCGCCGGCGACGTGAAGGATCGCACCCGCGCCGCCGAGCGCATGGCCGAGCGGCGGCTGCCGCATCGCACCGTGGTTCTGCACCCGGTGAAGACGATCGCTGCAGCGCCGACGCGGCCGCAGGAGCACTGACGTCATGAGTCTCGTTCTCCCTACGCCCGCGAGCTGGTTCGGGTGGGTCGGCATGCTCGTGTCGATGCTGGTGTTGTCAGGTTGTGTCAGCCAGGGCGGGGTTTCCTCGCGGGCTTCGGGTGGCTCGGGCGGAAGCACGGCGGGCAATGGCGCCGACATCGTCACCGCGTCGGACGAGCCTGCATTACGCAAGCGCGCACGGCTGCGGATGGAGCTGGCCATCGGTTATTTCGAAGCCGGCCAACCGGAGGTTGCGCTCGACGAGGTCAAGCAGTCACTGGTGATCGACCCCGGCTACGCCGATGCGTACAACCTGCGCGGTCTGATCTACATGCGTCTCGACGATGCGGGACTGGCCGAAGACAGTTTCAGGCGCGCGATCGCGATCAACCCGCGCGAACCGAACACGCTGCACAACTACGGCTGGCTGCTGTGCCAGCAGAACCGTTTCGGCGACGCGAGCCAGCAGTTCAACCTGGCGTTGGCCGTGCCGGGCTATGCCGATCGACCCAAGACGCTGATGACGCAGGGCTTGTGCCAGCTCCGGGCGGGCAACCGTGTCGAGGCCGAGCGGCTGTTGATGCAGGCCTACGAGCTGGACGCCGGCAATCCGGTCGTCGGATTCAATCTGGCGCAGCTGATGGTGCAGCGCAACGAATGGTCGCGCGCGCAGTTCTATGCGCGCCGCGTCAATAACAGCCCTTCGGCGAATGCCGAGACGCTGTGGCTCGGCGTCCGGATCGAGCGGAGACTCAACAATCGCGAGGCCATGACGCAGCTTGCGGGTCAGCTGCAGCGCCGCTTCCCGCAATCGCGTGAAGCACTCGCCTACGAACGCGGAAATTTCGATGATTGAACGGGCAAGCGAATTCGGCAACTCGGCTGCGGCACCACTGGTGACGCCGGGCGACAGAGCCAACCTGACGGCCGGCGGCATGCTGCGCGAAGCGCGCGAAGCGCATGGGCTGCACATCGACGTCGTGGCGGCGGCGCTCAAGGTTCCGACGAAAAAACTGCAGGCGCTGGAAGACGACGACATCGATTCGCTGCCGGATCCGGTGTTCGCGCGTGCGCTTGCGGCCAGCGTCTGTCGCGCGTTGCGTGTGGATCCTGCGCCCGTGCTGGCCAAGCTCCCCGGCGCGTTGCGACCCGGTCTGGCCGATGCCGACCAGACGATCAGCAGCAGCTTCCGCTCGGGTGCGCCGCGCTCGGGTCGCGGCGGCGGGCTGCCGTCGCGGGCTGTGCTGATCGTCGTCGCGCTGCTGCTGGTGGCAGCCGCGTTGCTGTTCTGGTTGCCGCCAGGCGTCTTCGGGCGTTTGAGTGCTTCGTTGTCAGGAACGCCCGCCGTCGACGCTGCGGCCAGCAGTTCTTCAGAAACCGTGGTGACGGCGCCCGCCGGGACGGTGCTCGAATCCGTGCCCACGCCATCGCTCGGCGGCACGACGGCGACGGCGCCGCTGACTGCTGCGATCGTTGCGCCGGCCGCAACTGCAGCCTCGGCAGCTGCCGACAGCTCGGCTGCAGCGCCTGCGACAGAAGATGTGCTGATGTTCACCGCACGCACCGAATCCTGGATTACTGTGAACGAAACCGGGGGCAGGCAGTTGCTCCGCCGTACGCTGAAGGCCGGTGAAACCGTTGGTTTGTCCGGCAAGCTCCCGATGTCGGTCGTTATCGGTCGCGCGTCGGGAATCGATGTGAAAGTACGCGGCAAGGCCTTCGAGCTGGCTCCTGTGACCGGCTCGGGCGGCGTGGCGCGATTCGAAGTCAAATAATGAATTTCCAGCAAGCTATCGAGCCTGCGGCGCCCAAGCCCAGGCGCTCTCGCCAAGCCAGTGTGACGTGGGGGCCGCGCGTCGTCACGGTCGGCGGCGATGCGCCGGTCCGCGTGCAATCGATGACCAACACCGATACGGTCGACGCCATCGGTACCGCGATCCAGGTCAAGGAACTCGCGATCGCCGGTTCCGAGATGGTGCGTATCACGGTCAACACGCCCGAGGCCGCGGCGCAGGTGCCGTACATCCGCGACCAGCTCGACCGCATGGGCATCGACGTGCCGCTGATCGGCGATTTCCACTACAACGGCCATCGCCTTCTGACCGACTACCCGGCCTGCGCCGAAGCGCTCAGCAAGTACCGCATCAACCCAGGCAACGTGGGCAAGGGCGACAAGAAGGACAGGCAGTTCGGCCAGATGATCGAAGCGGCCGTACGCTGGAAGAAGGCGGTCCGGATCGGCGTGAACTGGGGCAGCCTCGACCAGGAACTGCTCGCGCACCTGATGGACGTCAACAGCCGCCGTGACGAGCCGTGGGCGGCCAAATCGGTGATGTACGAAGCGCTGGTGAGCTCGGCGATCGATTCGGCGACACTGGCAGAGTCGATGGGCCTGGACGGCAACCAGATCATCCTGAGCTGCAAGGTGAGCGGTGTGCAGGACCTGATCTCGGTTTACCGCGAACTCGCCAAACGCTGCGATTACGCACTGCACCTCGGCCTGACCGAAGCCGGCATGGCGACCAAGGGCACCGTGGCATCGGCGACGGCGCTGTCGATCCTTCTGCAGGAAGGCATCGGCGACACGATTCGCGTGTCGCTCACGCCGCAGCCGGGCGAAGCGCGCACGCAGGAAGTGCTGATCGCCAACGAGATTCTCCAGGCGCTGGGACTGCGCGTTTTCGTGCCCAGCGTGACCGCCTGCCCCGGTTGCGGTCGCACGACCAGCATGACGTTCCAGGAACTGGCGAAGACCATCGACGACTATCTCCGCGACCAGATGCCGGTGTGGCGCAAGAAATACCCTGGTGTCGAGAACCTGAAGGTCGCCGTCATGGGTTGTATCGTCAACGGTCCCGGCGAAAGCAAGCATGCCGACATCGGCATCAGCCTGCCGGGCACCGGCGAGGCGCCCGCAGCACCGGTCTTCATCGACGGCGAAAAGGCTCTGACGCTGCGCGGCGACAACATCGCCGCCGAGTTCCATCAGCTTGTCGAAACCTATATCGAAAAGCGATTCGGCCGCACGCCTGCGGCCGTCTGACATTTCCCCTGATCTCTGGAAGCCATGGCTGAGAAACTCAGTGCCGTCAAAGGCATGAACGACATTTTGCCGATCGAATCGGCGCGCTGGGAATGGCTCGAGGCCATCGTGCGCGACTTGATGGCGCGCTACGCGTACCGCAACGTGCGCACGCCGATCCTGGAGCACACGGCACTGTTCGTGCGCGGCATCGGCGAGGTGACCGACATCGTCGAGAAGGAGATGTACGCTTTCGAGGATCGCTCCGACAAGCACGGACAGGCGGAGCATCTGGCGATGCGTCCGGAAAACACCGCCGGCCTGGTTCGCGCGGTGATCGAGCACAACCTGTTGTACGACGGTCCGAAGCGCCTCTGGTACACCGGTCCGATGTTCCGCCGCGAGAAGCCACAGCGTGGGCGCTATCGGCAGTTTCACCAGATCGGTGCCGAGGCGCTGGGCTTCGCCGGGCCGGATGTCGACGCAGAACTGATCCTGCTTGCCACCGCGCTCTGGAAAAAGATCGGCCTCACCGATGTCCGGCTGGAACTCAATAGCCTGGGTCAACCGCCCGAGCGTGCTGCGCATCGCGCTGAACTCATCAAGCACTTCGAGCAGCATGCCGAAGCGCTCGACGAAGACGCGAAGCGTCGGCTGCACAGCAATCCGCTGCGCATCCTGGACACCAAGAATCCGGCCATGAAGAGCGTGGTCGAGGCGGCGCCGAAGCTGATCGACTTCCTCGGCGCCGAGTCGCTCGCGCATTTCGAAGGCCTTCAAACGATCCTGCGCGCCAACGACATCGCTTTCACGATCAACCCGCGGCTGGTACGCGGGCTCGACTATTACAACCTCACCGTGTTCGAGTTCGTCACCGATCGGCTTGGCGCACAGGGAACCGTGTGCGCAGGCGGCCGTTATGACGATCTCATCGCGCAGATCGGCGGCAAGCCGGCGCCTGCGGTGGGCTGGGCAATGGGTGTGGAGCGCGTGCTCGACCTCGTGAAGGAGCAGGGCACCGCGGTATCGATTCCTGTGCCCGATGTCTACGCCGTGGTGCCCGAAGCCGCCGCCATGCCTGTCGCCCTGCGCACGTTGCAGCAGTTGCGCGATGCCGGCGTCCGGGTGCAGATGCACGCGGCAACGGCCGACGGGCTCGGCAGTTTCAAGTCGCAGTTCAAGAAGGCGGATGCCAGCGGCGCGGCGTATGCGCTGGTTTTTGGCGGCGACGAACTCGCACGCGGCGAAGTCACCGTCAAGTCGCTTCGCGACGGCAGCGGTGCGCAAACCACTCGGCAACTCGCCGATTTGGCGGCTTGGGCCGTCACCCTACAATTCCCGGCTCCCAACAACTGACAGCGCATGGCAACCCATCTCGATCTCGAAGAACAGGAACAGCTCGATCAGCTCAAGCATTTCTGGAACACGTACGGCACGCTGATCACCTGGATCGTGCTGCTCGCGGCCGGTGCGTTCATGGCTTGGAACGGCTGGAATTACTTCCAGCGCAGCAAGGCCGCTCAGGCCTCTGCGCTCTATGACGAAGTCGAGCGCAGCGCGCAGTCCGGCGATGCCGAGCGCATCGAGCGCGCCCTGGGCGTGATGAAGGAAAAATTTGCGCGCACCGCTTATGCGCAGCAGGCCGGCCTGCTGGCAGCGAAGACGCTGCGCGAAAAGGACAAGGGCGACGCCTCGCGCGCCGCGCTCGACTGGGTGGCGCAGAACGCCGTCGATCCCGGCTATCAGGCGATCGCCCGGCTTCGTCTGGCAGCGGAATTGCTTGACACCAAGGCTTACGACGAAGCGCTCAAGCAGCTCGCCAGCCCGGCGCCGAAGGAATTCGAGCCGCTGGTCGCAGACCGCAAGGGCGATATCTATATGGCGCAGGGCAAGCGGGATGAGGCGAAGGCCGAGTACCAGAAGGCCTGGTCGGGACTGGAAGCGCGCACCGATTACCGTCGGCTGGTCGAGATCAAGCTGAATGCCGTCGGTGTCGACACCCGAAACCTGGCTAAACAGTGAACGAGTCAGTGACCGAATCCATGAAAAATACCCATCGTTTACCGACGCTCTCCACAGCGTTGCGCGTCGTCGCCGCTTCGGTTCTGGTTGCCGCGCTTGCCGCATGCTCGGGCACGAGCAAGCCAAAGCCGGCCGAGCTTGGCGCCAATCCGGCCCTGTTCGGTGTGCGTCAGGCCTGGTCGCTTCGTGTGCCGTCGGTGGCTTTCCCGCTGCAGGCGAACGTCAGCGGCGACACCGTCACCGTCGCGTCGGCTGATGGCGTGGTGGTCGCGATCGATGCGCGCTCGGGCCAGGAAATGTGGCGTGCCAATGCCGGCGCGCCGTTGACGGCCGGTGTCGGCAGCGACGGCGCCGTGGCGGCAGTCGTCACGCGCGACAACGAACTCGTGGCGCTCGAAGCCGGCAAGGTGCTCTGGAAGCAGCGCCTGAGTGCGCAGGCATACACGGCACCGCTGGTGGCTGGCCGCCGAGTCTTCGTCCAGACCGGTGATCGCACGATCACCGCCTGGGACGGTCAGACCGGACGCCGGCTGTGGTCGCAGGCGCGCACGGCGGAAAACCTGGTCCTCAAGCGGCCCGGCGTGATGCTCGCGGTCGGCGATACGCTGGTGGCCGGCGTGGGTGGTCGGCTGGTCGGAATGAATCCGGCGAACGGCACGTCACGCTGGGAATCGCCGATTGCCGCGCCGCGCGGAACCAACGACGTGGAGCGTCTGGTCGATCTGACCGGCCCTGTGAGCCGCGACGGCGAAACCATCTGCGCACGTGCGTATTACGCCAATGTCGGCTGCGTCGACGCGTCGCGCGGCGTGCTGCTCTGGACCAAGGCGGCATCGGGCGCCGTCGGTGTGAGCGGAGACGATCGCATGGTCTACGGCACCGAATCGAATGGCAACGTGACGGCATGGCGCCGCACGGATGGCGAGCGTGCCTGGTCGACCGAGATCTTCAGGAATCGCACGTTGACGGCGCCGCTCGCGGTCGGTCGTTCCCTGGTGATCGGCGACGATACAGGGCTGGTGCTTCTGGTTTCGCGCGAAGACGGCAAGATGCTGAATCGCCTGACCCCCGATGGCTCGCCCATCGCAGCGACGCCGGTACTCGCCGGCAATACGGTCGTGATCGTCACCCGCAACGGCGGTGTGTTCGGTTATCGCCCTGAATAACTTTTACATGAAGGCCCGGCCATGAAGCCAGTCATCGCCCTGGTCGGGCGTCCCAACGTCGGCAAATCGACCCTGTTCAACCGCCTGACGCAGACCCGCGACGCCATCGTCGCCGACTTTGCCGGACTGACGCGAGACCGCCATTACGGCAACGGCCGTCAGGGCCGTCACGAGTTCATCGTCATCGACACCGGCGGTTTCGAGCCCGACGCCGGCAGCGGCATCTTCAAGGAGATGGCCAAGCAGACGCGTCAGGCCGTCGCCGAGGCGGATGTCGTCGTGTTCGTGGTCGATGCCCGCGAAGGCCTGTCCGCGCAGGATCACGAGATCGCCAAAGAATTGCGCCGGCTCGGCAAGCCATGCGTGCTGACAGCCAACAAGGCCGAAGGCATGCAGGACGGGACCAAGCTGGTCGAGTTCTACGAACTCGGCCTGGGCGACGTCCACGGCGTTTCGGCCGCGCACGGACAGGGCATCCGCGATCTGGTCGACCTGGCGCTGGCGCCGCTCAACCTGCCTGACCCGGAAGACGACGCGGAAGACGACGGCGAGGCCAAGCCGATCAAGCTCGCGGTCGCCGGGCGCCCGAACGTGGGCAAGTCGACGCTGATCAATACTTGGCTCGGCGAAGAGCGGCTGGTCGCGTTCGACATGCCGGGCACCACGCGCGACGCCATCACCGTGCCCTTCGAGCGCAACGG
>JAQGMX010000376.1 GCA_028292145.1 Variovorax sp. | reverse complement strand
CCGCCCGAATACCGCAACCACAACTATGTCGTGAACGACTACCGCGCCTACCAGCTCCAGGCACCGCCGCGCGGTTATCAGTGGGTCGGCGTCGGCGGCGAATTCGCCCTTGCCGCCATTGCAACCGGCATCATTGCGCAGATCATCGTCAACCGCTGATCTGCCGCGCCGGATGGCTTGACAGCGCGCTCAGCCCAGGCTGGGCGCCGTCATCTGGGCGCAGACATTCTTTCCGGTGATGGTCAGCCGCAGGCCGCCGCCTTGCCATTCGAGCCAGTTCAGGCCGACATACGCGTCGATGTCGCTGTCTTCGATCTGGTCTGCCTGCCGGTGATTGAGTCTGGAAACCGTCAGCGGCAGTCCTTGCCGCAATCGCTCTCGCAATGCCGCTGCCGTGGCAATCTTCAATTCGATTCGCGCCTTCTGGGTCGATGCCATGAATGATCCGTTCGAGAAGCTGAGATAAGACTTCGTCCAATGTACGCGCCTCAAGTCTCCGCGCGATGTCTCATTTGGACATATTTGCGAATCCGAGGAAGCAACTTCCATTCCCCTCGCGCCGCGCAAGCGTGAAATTATTTGAACTTCCTGATCTTTTCAGCCCAATTGGTGACGCCGGCATCGATCAAACGGTAGGCGTTGTCGAAAGCCGCGCGACCCTTGCGATAAGGATCGGGCACATCGACTTTCGCCGCTTCGGCAATTCGAAACACCTTTCCGCGCGCGAACGGATAGCGCTCTTCGATGAAGCGGCGCTGTTCGTTGTCCATCGTCAGGATCAGGTCGGCCTGCTGGCACATGGCGGTATTGAGCAGCCGGCCGCGGTGCGCGCCGATGTCCAGCCCATGCTCGGTCATCAGGGTCTGGGCAATTTCGTCGGCGGGATGGCCGACCAGCGCGCCGGTTCCGGCCGAGGACACAGCGATATCGGGCAGGGCGGCTGCCAGCATCGCCTCGGCCATCGGGCTTCGGCAGATATTGCCTATACAGACGATCAGTACGGATTTCATGGTGGGTTGCGCCTGAGGGTGTGCCTCAGACGTTGCTGGTGGCCCGCACTTCTTCGATCGTGGTCTGTCCGGCGAACACCTTGTCGATGCCGTCCTGGCGAAGCGTGCGCATGCCTTCGCGCAATGCGGTGGCCTGCAACGCCTCCGCGCGGCCGCCGGTCTGGATCAGATGCCGCAGTTCGCGCGAAATCACCATCAGCTCGTGAAGGCCGGCGCGGCCGTCGAAGCCGGTCTGGTCGCATTGGGCGCAGCCGGGGCAGTGATAGGTCTGCAACAGGCCGTTGATGCCGTAGCGCTCGACCCAGCCCGCACGGACCGCATCGCGCTCCGCTGGCGGGAAGTCGGGCCCGAAGACATGAACGTAGTCGGACAGCAGCTCCTCGACTTCGTCCTCCGTCGCCGGCCGGCTGGTGCGGCAGGCCGGGCAGATGCGTCGCACCAGCCGCTGCGCCAGGATCGCGAGCAGCGAATCGGCGAAGTTGAACGGGTCCATGCCCATGTCGAGCAGGCGCGTCACGGTTTCGGGCGCGCTGTTGGTGTGCAGGGTCGAGAGAACCAGGTGACCCGTGAGCGATGCCTCGACCGCGACCTTCGCGGTTTCCTCGTCGCGGATTTCGCCGACCATGATCACGTCGGGATCGGCCCGCAGGAAGGCCCGCAGCGCCCGGGCGAAGGTCCAGTCGATGCGCGGATTCACCTGTACCTGACGCAGCCCCGGCTGCGTGATTTCGATCGGGTCCTCGGCGGTCCAGATCTTCCGCTCCGGCACGTTGATGTGGCTGAGCGCCGAATGCAGCGTCGTCGTCTTGCCCGAACCGGTCGGACCGACGCACAGCACCATGCCGTAGGGCCGTTCCACCGAACGTTTGAGCGCGCTCAGGTTGTACGGGGAAAGCCCAAGCCGCTCCAGCGGAATCGGCTTGGCAGACGCCAGGATCCGCATCACCACGTCTTCGAGGCCGCTGTTGGTCGGGATCGTTGCAACGCGCAGTTCGATCTTGTGCTGCGGCGAGAACTTCGCGAAGTTGATCTTGCCGTCCTGCGGCTTGCGCTTTTCGCTGATGTCGAGGTCGCACATGATCTTGATGCGCGCGATCATGGCGTTGCGGTAGTTGTGCGGCAGCTCGAGATAGGTGCGCAGCTGGCCGTCCTTGCGGAAGCGGATGCGGATCTTCTCGGTGCCCGGATAGCTCTCGATATGGATGTCGGACACGCGCGCCTGGTGCGCGTCGAGCACCATGCGGTTGATCATGCGGACCAGCGAGTTGTCCGATTGCTCGATCGGCGCGTCTTCCTCGGGCGCGTCCTGGAAGCCTTCCTTCTCCAGCGTCTGCAGCAGTTCTTCCGTCTTGCCGCCGTCGAACTCGATCGGCTGCAGCGTGTTGCCGGCCGCGAAACGGCCCTCGGACGCAGCGCCGATCTTTTCGTACGCGTTGCTCAGCGTCCGGTCGAGCTGCAAGCATTGCGCGAGGACCGGCATCGTCTTCATCTGAGCGATGAACTCGACCTCGTCGACCGCCGAGCGGCGGTTGGCCGGGTCGTCGAGCGCAACGATCAACCGACCCTCGTGAATCATCAGCGGCATCACCTGCAGCCGCTGGGCCGCGGTGTAGCTGATCTTGCGCAGCGCGTCGGCCTCGGCCGGAAACACGTCCACGTCGACCTGCGGATAGCCCATCTTCCTGACCAGCGCGATCTGCAGTTGTGCCCGCGTCACGGCGCCGGAACGCACCAGCAATTCGCCCAGCGGCGTACGACGCTCGAGCCGCTGCTGCGCCAGTGCGTCGCCCAGCTGCGCGGCGGTGATCATCCCGAGCGAGGTCAGCGCCTCGCCGATGCGCACCAGCGGCATCTGCGCCTGGTGCGCCAGTGCGGCCAGCAGTTGCGCCGGCGCGGTCACGACACGGGACATGAAGGATTCGTCAGGCACCGGGTCGGAAGCCGGAGCGCCGGCCGCCGCCGGCGTCGACAGGTTCATCTCGAAGCGATGGAACCCGACGCGCGGCACGAACTGGCGCTGCACGCGGCCGTTGTCGTCCAGCGGCAGAAAGAGGAACAGGCCGAAAGGCGTCTCGACATGGCCGATGGTTTCGCCCTGGAGTTCGGTGTCGTTCTTGAGGAAGACGCTGAAATGCGTGCGGCCCGGCTGGTGCGCAGCGCCGGTGCGCGGATCGGTCGCAGGCGGCAGCAACGGCTCGACCGGTCCGGTCAGCGTCAGCGCGCGGAATTGATCGAAACGCAGCGGCAGCGTCGTGCGCGTCTGCGGCAACTGGACATGGGCGACACCTTCCTCGGGCACGAAGAAGGTCATGCGGCCGGCGACACGCTTGTCGTTCAGGCCGAGGATCTCGCAGGCCAGCGGTTCGGCTTGCGGAGCCGCCGGCGCATAGCCAGCATCCGGCGGGCCCGGCCACAGGAATGCCTTCGCTTCCCGGTTGTCTTTCGGGGGATTCCAGTCAAGCGGTCTTGATGTTGTCATCGGCAAAACTCCAGGCGCAACAGACAACTTTACTATCCCCCGGCCGACCCCTAAAACCCGTGTTTTGCTATGGAGCCTTTCGACTTACTTGACGGCAGGCTTCAGCGTCGGCTTGACGGACGGCGTCGGCAGCTTTTCCGGGAGTTCGATCTTGATGTCGAGCACTTCGAGGTCGTCCTGACGCTCGAGGTTCACCTTGATGTCCTCCGGACTGATCGACACGTACTTCGAGATCACGGCGATCAGCTCGCGCTGCAGGTCGGCCAGATATTCGGGCCGCTTGCCGCCGAAGCTGCCGCGTTCGTGCGCGAGGATGATCTGCAGTCGCTCCTTGGCGACGCTCGCCGTTTTCTTCTTTTCGCCGAGAAGGAAGGAGAAGAACGACATGGCTTACTTCCCTCCGAAGATGCGCTTGAAGAAGCCCGGCTTTTCGGCGTCGATGAAACGCATCGGACGCTCTTCGCCGAGGAAGCGCGCCACGACGTCGGTGTAGGCCTCGGACACATCGGTGCCCTTGTCGTGGATGGCCGGCACGCCCTGGTTCGACGCGTTCAGCACGGTTTCCGATTCCGGGATCACGCCGATCAGCTCAATGCGCAGGATGTCCTTGATGTCCTCGAGCGACAGCATCTGGCCGCCGGCCACGCGGTTCGGGTTGTAGCGCGTGATCAGCAGGTGTTCCTTGATCGGGTCGCCGCCGTCCTTGGCGCGCTTGGTCTTGCTGCCGAGCATGCCGAGGATGCGGTCCGAGTCGCGCACCGAAGAAACTTCAGGATTGGTGACGATCAGGGCCTCGTCGGCGAAATGCATCGCCATCATGGCGCCGGTCTCGATGCCGGCCGGCGAGTCGCAGACGATGTAGTCGAAGCCCATCTCCGACAGGTCCTTCAACACCTTCTCGACGCCTTCCTGCGTCAGCGCTTCCTTGTCGCGCGTCTGCGAGGCGGCCAGCACGAACATGTTCTCGCACTGCTTGTCCTTGATCAGCGCCTGGTTCAGGTTGGCTTCGCCCTGGATCACGTTGATCAGGTCGTACACCACGCGGCGTTCGCAGCCCATGATCAGGTCGAGATTGCGCAGGCCGACGTCGAAGTCGATCACGGCGGTCTTCTTGCCGGCGAGCGCCAGGCCCGACGCGAAACTCGCGCTCGTCGTCGTCTTGCCGACGCCGCCCTTGCCCGAAGTCACCACCACTATTTTGGTCATTGTTCTGTTCCTGTTCCGGTTCTCGATCTTGCGATCGTGTTGTTTGCGTGGACGGGCCATCAGGCGATGGGCTCCATGAGTAGTTTCTTGCCGTCCAGATGGATCTGGACCGGCTTGCCCTGCAGGTTTTTCGGCAGGTCGACTTCCGACGTCTTGTAGATGCCGGCAATGGCGACGAGCTGCGCTTCCATGCAGGTCGTGAAGATGCGCGCCGCCGTGTCGCCGCGCGCGCCGGCGATCGCCTTGCCCCGCAGCGGCGCGTAGACGTGCACGTTGCCGTCGGCGATCACCTCGGCGCCGAAGCTCACCACCGCCAGCACGATCACGTCGCCGCCGCGCGCATAGACCTGTTGGCCCGAGCGCAACGGTTTGTCGATGACCAGCGTGGCGCCGGCGGGAACGGTGACTTCGCGGACGATCTGCGGCGCCTCGGGCGCCGGAGCGGGCGCGGCAGGCGCACTGACAGGCGCCGGCGGGCGGGCATTCGGCAGGGGAGCGGCCGGCATCTCGGCGATCGACAGGCCGGCCGCCCGTGCCGCGGCGTTGTGCGCCGGACTGCCGCCGCGGACCGCGATCGGCTGCGTCTGGTGGCGGGCGAGCATGTCGCGCAGCTTGCGGAAGTCGATGGCGGCGGAGGCGTCGTCTTCGGCGAGCTGCGACAGATCGATGACCACCGGCTCCTGCTCGAAGAAGTCGGGCGAATCGGCCAACTGCAGGTCGAGCGCGGTGGCCAGCAGCGAGAGGTCGGCCGTCTTGAGGATGACCGCGATCAGCGGGAGCGTGGCGCTCTTGAATTCGAAAACCGCCTTCGTGCGCGCGGCGGATGCATCGGCCATAGGTAGAAGTCGTCCGAAAAGCGTTGAAGTCTAACGGCGTCGGGGTTGCGGACAAGGCCCGGACGCCAGTCCCGCGCGACAAAGTGTTTCGGGCATGCCCTCGACGGCGGCATTTCGGCGCGGGGCGCTCATGCGTTGCGTGACCGGCCCAGCAGCGCCCAGAGAATCAGCGCGCCGAAGGTGGCGGTCCCGATGCCGCCGAGCGCGAACTGGCCGAACTTGAGCGTGAAGTCGCCGGTACCGATGATCAGCGTGATCGCGGCGACGATGAGGTTGCGGTTCTGCGAGAAATCGACCTTGTTGTCGACCCAGATCTCCGCGCCCGCCACGGCGATCAGCCCGAACACGACGATGCTCACGCCGCCCATCACCGGCAGCGGAATCGCCTGGATCAGTGCGCCGAACTTCGGGCTGAAGCCAAGCACCAGCGCGATCAGCGCCGCCACCACGAAGACAGCCGTCGAGTAGATGCGCGTCGCGGCCATCACGCCGATGTTCTCGGCATAGGTCGTGACGCCGGTGCCGCCCGACATGCCGCTGACCACCGTCGCCACGCCGTCGCCGATGAACGCGCGGCCGATCAGCGGGTCGAGATTACGGCCGGTCATGGCCGTCACGGCCTTCAGGTGGCCGAGGTTCTCCGCCACCAGGATGATCGCGACCGGCGCGATCAGCAACATCGCGTTGGCCGTGAACACGGGCGCGGTGAAAGCCGGCATACCGAACCAGGCCGCGCTGGCGATGCCGCCCAGATCGACCGGCTTGCCCAGGCCCAGGCCGTTGGTCAGCACCGCATAGACGATCGTTGCCAGGATCAGCCCGACCAATATGAGCAGCCGCTGCACCATCCCGCGCGCGAACACCGCTACCAGCCCGACGCACAGGAACGTCATGGCCTGCATCCAGGCGTCGAAGTTGCCGGCGGCCATGTTCTTGATCGGCACGTTCGCCAGGTTGAGGCCGATCACCGCCACTACGGCGCCGGTCACGACCGGCGGCATGAAGCGCTCGATCCAGCCGGTGCCGACCGCCTGGACCAGCGCGCCGATCGCGATGTAGAGCACCCCGCAGGCGACGATGCCGCCGAGCGCGACCGCGATGTTCACATTCGGCCCGGCGCCCGCGTAGCCGCTCGCCGCGATCACCACGCCGATGAAGGCGAAGCTCGAACCCAGATAGCTCGGCACGCGACCGCCGGTGATGAGGAAGAAGATCAGCGTGCCGATGCCGCTCATCAGGATCGCGATATTGGGGTTGAAGCCCATCAGGATCGGCGCCAGCACGGTCGCGCCGAACATCGCGATCACATGCTGCACGCCCATGACGGCGGTCTGCGGCCAGGGCAGGCGTTCGTCGGGCCCGACGACCATGCCTTCGGTGGCGCGCACTTCGCGCCATTGGAATAGTTTGTTCATCGCGGCAGCAGCATCGCCATGGTGATGCGCGAGATGCAGACGGCATTGCCGGCATCGTCGGCCATCTCGATCTGCCAGACCTGCGTCGTGCGGCCGCGATGAATCGGGCGGGCGGTGCCGGTGACCCAACCGGCGGTTGCCGCGCGCAGATGGTTGGCATTGATGTCGAGCCCGACCGCGCGATGGCCCTCCGGCGAGGCGTACATCGCGCCGACCGAACCCAGCGTTTCCGCCAGCACGACCGAGACACCACCGTGAAGCAATCCGAATGGCTGGACCGTGCGTTTGTCGACCGGCACCCGTCCGCGCAGGAAATCGTCGCCGATTTCAATGAATTCGATTCCGAGATGCGATATGGCGGTGTCGTGCGCGTTCTGCGTGAGAAATTCAATAGAAATCGGCTTTTGCCAAATGGTCATCAAAGACTCCTGGAGAAGTAAATCAAGGACATTGAAAGCTCGCTGGCTTTTTAGGATGAATCTTAAACGATGTCATGACTGCGACTTCTACATTTGCGACTCATCAATCAAACAGCAGAGGTATTTCATGTCGGTCCGACCCACGAATTCGACGACTTTACAGTCGGCCGCTTTGGCAAACGACCGCAAGGCCGCACCTCTAGACACGAAAAAATTCACACGGCCCGTGAGTCATGCCGATCGGCAATTGCCTCCGGCGATCCAGAGTGAGATTTCTGGCGCGTTGGTAAGAGCTGAACAGATTCTTGGACGCGGTCAATCGGCAGAAGTGACTATTCTTGGGAAGCCGATGGTGTTGCATCGGTCGAATTCCAGAAGCAGTGTCGTTCTGCAAACCCCGGAAGATTTTGCATACGCCAGACGCACAGGCCTGGTTCTGAGCCGAAATTATCATGGCGGACACACGATGTTGTTCAACGGCGAAAAAGTTGCGTCGCAAATTGCAGCCCCTTTTTCCGAGGCCTACCGTCAGCTGACGAGCCTGCGTCACTTCATGGGATTGATGCCAAGCGTTATTTACGCTTGAAAAGAAGGAACTGGAAAAAACCATGAAAATCAATAGAATACAACCGACTTCGCATACGGCTTCAATTCCAGGGGATTCCAAGGTGCGTCCAAATGCATCGCCGTACGTTCGAGAAGTCAAGATCGGCGCAAAAGCCGGCGTCAAAACTGTCAAGGATGGAACGCCACTTTCCAACAGCATCTGCGATGACATTGACGAAATAGTCACTGACGCTGCTGACGTCATCCTTCCGGGTCGGGCCATGGAGGTCAAGTTCGGAGACGCGCCGATGGTGCTGTACAGGCCCGATGCAGGATTTAGCCTGGTCTTGCAGCATCCCGACGACTTCGCGAACAAAAGAAACAACGGCCTTTACCTCTATCGGGAGGAGAGCGGCAATTCCGGCATGAAGTTCGACATGGAGGACGTCACCATGGAACATCCGCGAATCAACCAACTGCTTGCTTACAAAGAACGCCTCCATCAAGGGATGTTCGAAATGCGCAGTGCGCAAAATGCACTTCGCTTGCAGAATGCCAATTCCTGAATCCGCAAGAAAATATCCTTTATGGCTATGCAATTGAATTCAGTTCGCTCCATCGCGAATGTCGGCGAAGTCACGAAACAGATGTCGAGATCTTATCCTGATGCCGTCAAGGCTTCAGGCTTCTCTCGCAAGATGGATGCTGCACCCGCGGCGGCATCGGGCGCCGGCGTCTATTGGGCACCCACCAAGGCATACATCGATCAAATAAATAGAATCATGAATAAATGCGAAACGCTGCTTGAGCCAGGTCGTCATCGACTGATCAACATCGCCGGTGTCGAGATGGTGATGTACCGCACGACCGACAAAAAGCAGATTGCATTGCAAACCAGAGAACAGTTCGCTGGTTACACATCGGGTGGATTTTTCGTAGGTCGCGACTCGCCCGCGATTTGCTTCATGAAAAAGGACGGTCAGTTCATTACGACGATGAGCGATCCCAACCTCAGAGAAGCCGACCGAATCCTGAATAGCCTCGAGACCGCGATCGGCGCATAGCCGCAAACCCTCGCCGTCGACGCCCGCACCGCGGCTAAGCTGTGCCGATGACATCGACACGACGAAAGCTCGCTCTGGGCGCCGCATCGCTGGCCGTGCTCTTGGTGGCCGGCGCCGCTTTCATCGTCTGGAAGCTGCCGAGCGACGAACAACTGGCGGCGCGCCTCACGCAGGAGTTCAACGAGCGCACCGGCGTCGAACTCAAGATCGGCCGCCTGCACTGGACGCTGTTCCCGTCACCGCGCATCGTGATCGAAGAAATCGCCACCGTCCAGGAAGAACCGATACGCGCGCGCCGGCTCTCGGCAACGATGCGTTGGCGGCCTCTGTTCGCCAAAGAGGTGCAGATCGACAGCGTCGAGGCCGACGGCGTCGCGGTGCCGCGCGAATCGACGCTCGCTTTCCGCGGCAAGGGCGGGGCGGGCATTTCCGAATCCGCCGGCAGCTGGAAACTCGCCGCAACGCCGCTCGCGCATCTGCGCTTTACTGATGCGACCTGGGTCGACCGGCGAAACATTGCGTTGAGTTATGACGGCCACATCGATTTCGATCCGAACTGGCGCCCGCGCACGGCGGAACTCAGCCGTCGCGACGCATCCCCGCCCGCGCGGCTCCGCCTCACGCGCGAGAACGACGAAGACCGCTGGCGCGCGCTCGTCGATGTGGCCGACGGCACCGCGAATGGCACGGTGGATCTGAAGGTGACCGACAACAGCCAGTTGTCCATCCGCGCGCAACTCGCACCGCGCAACCTCGATGTGGAACTTATGGTCAAGTCCTTCGGCCGCAGTGCGCCGATCAGCGGCAAGGTGAACGGCGAAACCGAGATCGATACGCAAGGCGGCGGCTTTTCCGAACTCACGCGCAATCTGCATACGCGCACGCGCTTCACCGTCAGCCCCGCCGCGCTGACGAAATTCGACCTGGCCAGGGCTGTGAAGTCAGCTGGGATCAGCCGTGGTGGCCGGACGCCGCTCGACCAGTTGACCGGCACGCTCGACACGCAGGCGACCGGCGACGGCACGCAGATGCGTTACACCGACCTGAAGGCGCGTTCGGGCCTGCTGACCGCCACCGGCTCGGCGCGCATCCTGAATCGCAAGCTCGACGGCGAGGCCGCAGTGGACATCGTCGACGGCGTGGTCGGCGTGCCGCTGAAGCTCGGCGGTACGCTCGACGCGCCGGAACTCTCGCTGACCGGCGGCGCGCTGGCCGGCGCCACGGTCGGTACGGCGGTGCTGCCGGGTGTCGGCACCGCGATCGGCGCGCGCATCGGGCAGCAGATCGAACGGATTTTCGGCAGCGAAGGCAAAGAGAAACAACCGCACAAGGGGCCGCGCGCGCAATGACGCCACAGATTCCACAGATACGTCTCTACCAGGACTGGTTGCGCGACACCCGCGGCCTGACTTTCGACAGCTACGACGCGCTGTGGCGCTGGTCGGTGACCGCGCTCGATGCGTTCTGGCAAAGCGTCTGGGACTATGCCGGGATGCATTCGCCGACGCCGCACAACGCCGTGTTGGCCGAAAACCGGATGCCGGGCGCGGTGTGGTTCCCCGGCGCGCAGGTCAATTACGCGCGGGAAGTCCTGCGCCACGCTGACGCCGCACACGCCGCCGGCATGCCGGCGATCGTCAGCGACAACGAGCTCGGCGAGACGCGCGAAATGTCGTGGCCGGAACTGCGCCGGCAAGTGGCTTCGGTCGCGATGACGCTGAAATCGCTCGGCGTGAAGCGCGGCGACCGTGTCGCGGCGTACCTGCCGAACGTGCCTGAAACCATGGTCGCGAGCCTTGCCTGCATGAGCATCGGCGCGGTCTGGAGCGTCTGCGCGCCCGACATGGGCACCGCGGCCGTGATCGACCGCTTCCTGCAGATCGAGCCGACGGTGCTGATTGCGGTCGACGGCGTGCACTACGGCGGCAAGCCGCTCGACCGCAGCGCCGTCGTGCAGGCGTTGCGCGACGCATTGCCGAGCGTGCGGCATCTGATGCTGCTGCCGACGCCGTTCGCCGCCCGACCGATCCCTGCCGAGGTTGATTGGGGCGCGGCCGCGTCGCGGGACGATGCCGAAGTCGCCGCATTCGAGCCCGAATGGCTGCCCTTCGACCAGCCGCTCTGGATCGTGTATTCCAGCGGCACGACCGGCCTGCCGAAAGCCATCGTCCACGGACACGGCGGCGTCGTCCTCACGATGTACGCCTGCGGGCTGCACAACGACATCGGCGCCAGCTACGGCGCCAACAATTTCGGCGAGCGCTTCCACTGGTACAGCTCGACCGGCTGGATCATGTGGAACTGTCAGCTCGCGGGGCTGGCGGTCGGCGCCACCATTGCGCTCTACGACGGCAACCCGGCCGGCAGCAAGGAGCGGCCGGACTGGGGCGTGTTGTGGCGCTTCGTCGCGCGGCACCGGGTGACGTTCTTTGGCGCTGGCGCCGCCTACTACGCGAACTGCATGAAGGCGGGGCTCGATGTCGCGGCCTGCGGCGACATGTCGAAGGTGCGGGCGCTCGGCAGCACCGGATCGCCGCTCGCCGAAGAAGTGCAGCGCTGGGGCTCGGCGCAGCTGCGCGCGGCCGGGTCCCAGGTCCTCTGGTGGTGCAACATTTCGGGCGGCACCGACTTCTGCGGCGCCTTCGTCGGCGGCAACCGAGAACTGCCGGAGGTGCCGGGGCAGATGCAGTGCCGTCAGCTGGGTGCCGCCGTCGAAGCGTGGAACGAGCAGGGCGAACCGGTGATCGGCGATGTCGGCGAACTCGTCTGCGTCCAGCCTTTGCCGTCAATGCCGCTGCGCCTCTGGAACGACGAATACGACGCGCGCTATCTGTCGAGCTATTTCGACCTCTACCCCGGCGTCTGGCGACACGGCGACTGGCTGAAGATCGGCGCCGACGGCGGTTGCATCATCTACGGCCGCAGCGACGCGACCATCAACCGTCAAGGTCTGCGCATGGGTACCAGCGAAATCTACAGCGCTGTCGAAAGCCTGCCGGAAGTGCTCGATTCGATGGTCGTCGACCTCGAATACCTGGGCCGGGAAAGCTATATGCCGCTTTTTGTCGTACTGCGTGCCGATGTCGCGCTCAACGACGCGTTGCGCGCAAAGATCAATGACGCCATCAAGACGTCGCTTTCGCCGCGTTTCCAGCCCAACGACATCTTTCAAGTGCCGGAGATTCCGCGCACCTTGTCGGGAAAGAAGCAGGAATTGCCGATCAAGAAATTGCTGCTCGGCCAGCCGATCGAGAAGGTCGTGAACCGGGAGGCAATGGCCAATCCCGGATGCCTCGCCTGGTACGAATCGTTTGCAGCAAGTCGCAATTAGCGCATGAATCCGGCACCTGCAGGCTTGGCCAACCGTGCAAGGCGGATACTGGATTCAGCCAGTGCCTGCAATTGCGCCGGAACGAAGACAGCGTCCGCAACGCGCGCCTGACGCATCCAGCGGAGGACGCCGTCGACATTCGGCTTCATGCCTCTGGACGCTGCATTCATCATCTCGAATTCGGTTGCCACAGAGCCCGTGCGATTGCGGCCCGCCGTGCAATGAATCAATACTTTTTTCAGATCGGTCGCATCGAGATTTCTGCTGACGTCCGAAAGAAGTTTCAGTTCGTTTTTTGCCTCGATGGCCGTCTGGTCGGGCCACCCATTGACGTGGACCATCTTCATTTCCTGGATCTGCCCGGTGTGGTTGTTCCTGACCGTGTTTTTGAAGATCGAAGCCGTGACAGGCCTTCCACGCTCGTTGACCATCGTGGTGTATTCGGGCGTTCCGTTGGATTTGACCGTGTATTTCCCGCTTGGCGTCGTCTGGCTGCGCTTGTAGTAGGTGGAATGCCTCGCGTCACCCTCGTTGGTCAGGCTGATCGTGGTCTTGGTGCCGGAACTGAACGCACTGTCCAGCATGTCGTCAAGCTTGAAATTGCCGGTGCCGGGTGCGCCATGTTCCGTCGGACAACAGGTGAATGTGTATTGCGTCCCCGAATACGGCCCGACTGCATGGCTGGGCGTCGAGGCATGGAATCGGGCCGATGCGTGACGCGTGGGTGCCAGCGTTCGCGCAAGCTGATTTGCTTTCTGCGTCTCGTAAGGATTGAGTGGCGCCAAGACCCGTTGCATTGCATTGCTGCCAAGTGAATTGTCGGCCCTTGCGTCGCGCCTGGAATCGACTTCCTTGACGAGCGGTAATTTATAATCAGTCTGTATTCTCGGACTGCCGGACCTTGGAGAGATGGGTGTCACCATTATGCCGTCCGGCGAATCGTCACGCGGCGAGCTTTGCGGCGTGCAGCTTTCTACCGATCGCAACAATGAGTTTATCCAGGGTTTCGATCTGCACCTTGTTATCAAGCCCGTTCCCGACCGCAATGACCTGAAGAGGATCTAAAACTGCCAACGCGCCTTCGTCGCGGACACCGAATTGCAGATCGAAAACAATGATGCCTTCCTTTGCGATGGTGTTTCTTATCTTTATCAGAGAATTTAGGGTCCTGTGATTCGTGAGTCTGGAGTTGACGAAATCTTCTCCCGATGGTGTGTCGGGTGGAAATGGTTTCAACACCTCAACAAATTTCTCCATCACCATGGCCTCGGAGCCTCGGTAATTGCCAACGGCCATGATTTTTGCGGTCGGCATCCCCGCTTTTTTCAGGCGGTTGATATCCCTGATTTCTTCCGCAAGACCCCATCCGCCCGAAGGTATGGTCACCAGCGCCGTAGCGGTGCCAGGAAGATCGTAGGCCGTCTTCATTCCACCGCGCCCGATTTCCTCGCCGACGTCCAGATCGTCGAGCTTGTGGTTCTTGAGTTGCGCACGCAAATACGACATGTGGGCCGCCTCGTTCTTTTCGAGCTTTGCGAGATTGCGGCCCGTCAGCATGACCCCCAGGGGTTTGGGAAAAGATTGATCGATGAGCGATGGCACAGCGCCAAGGGTCTTGCGCGTCCAGGTCACAGGAACTGAAAGCAATGACTGTGCAGTTGGCCTCGGAGAAGAAAAACTGTTTCTTACCGGAGCCGACACGCGGTTGAAAACGGCTTGCATGAACTGCCTTTTTAAACAAACGAGCCGAAGAAACGCGGCATGTCGAAAGGCGGATTCGCCTGATGGTTTTTCAAGTTTCGAAATGCCTGCAGCAGGCGCCGGTCGCCTGCGCGAGCCAGTCCCAATGCCCTTTGCTGCGCAGCCAGCGTCACCTGCGCGCCGAAACGGAGCAAATGGTCGATCGCAACCCGATTAGGATTCGTCCGTGCGACGGCCACATCGAGCGGCGTCATGCCATAGACGTTTTTGACTCCGACATCGGCGCCGTTGGAAACCAATTCGTAGACGACGAGTTGCTGGTTCAGATGGTTGTCGATAAAGCCGAACGCCGCGTGAAGCAGGGAATTGCCCTTGTTTGTCGACTTCGTATTGGGATCGATCAGGTTTCTGTGAAGAAGATTGCTCAGCTTGAAATAGTCGCCTGCGACGACGAGCCGAGCGGCAAGCCTTGCATTGCCGAAATCCGACTGCTCATGATCGAACTTCACGACAGCGTCTTCGATTTCTTCCGCTACGGGCGTCCCGGAATCCGCGCCACCCTTGCGATGGAACAATGCGGGGAGGGAAGCCGTCACCGGGGCCAACGACAATGGCGAACTTTGCAAAAGCGATCTGATCATTGTCATGGCGTCCTGAAAAATGAAGTAAAGGTCTGGCCTTCTTCGTTTTGGGCCAGTTGACAAGACTACGTTTGGCAGTCGCCGAAGGCGCTCGGATTTCTCCTAATTCGTTGTCCGGGATCAATGCAACGTTCTGTTTTCGATTTTTGATTCAGCTGAATCCATCACGAAAGAAACGTTCATAGGGTTTGGAAACGATCAGCTTGTCGTCGCGACCCGATACCCGAACCACCAGCCGGCCGAAGTCGTCGCGCCGTGCGTTTTCGATGTGATTGACGTTCACGACAAATCCACGGTGAATGCGCAAGAATTCAGCGGGTTTTAAATGCTGTTGCACATTCGTCAGTCCTAGCCTCAAAAGCCCTTCCTGATCCTTGAGAACGACCCGGGTGTATTTGCGTTGTGCCTGGAAATAGCGGACTTCGCGCAGCGCGCTCCAAACGAGATCCTGGCCGCGCAGGAAGCGGATGGACGTAAAGCCCACGGGCGTGCTTTCGGGTGTTTTCGCCATTTCGACTGATCTCGCGGCCAGCACCGCCTCGGCCTTGCGCAGCGCCTGCTCGAACCGCTCGGCGCGTACCGGCTTCATGATGTAGTCGACGGCGTCGCAGTCGAAGGCTTCCGCGGCGAAGAGGGGATCGCCGGTCACGAAAATGACGGGGCACATGTCGCCTAGTTCGCGGACCACGACCAGACTGGTGGTGCCTGGAAACAGGACGTCGAAGATGCACAGATCGGGTTGGACGGTGTCCAGCACCGTGGACATGTTCACGACGGAAGAAAGCTGCGCTGCGACACGCCACTCCGGCCGAAGCTGGTTGACCAGCGCGGCCAGATGCGCAAGCTGATACGGGTCGTCGTCGACCAGCAGCACCGAGAACGCACCTTCTGCGGGCGTGGGCCGCGCGTTGGATGCCGTCGAATCGACGCCGATATTCGGCTTCTTCTCATGCGGTGCGATATCGGGCTCGGTGGTTATGAGGTCTTGCATGAAGTGGTTGCAAAAACTTGGCTAGATTTATTGTTCAGAATTGAAGCAATTTGTGCCGAAAACGGAAGATTGCCGGCAAAGGAAAAAATGATTTTCCTGCCGTTTTGAATTAATGCTTTTGTGGTGTCGACGCTGTTTGGACAGGCCGATGATGAACTACCGTATTCACGCGGAAGCTCTATAGGACAGTTAAGTTCAGATTCGGACGACCGGCAATTCGCGATTTCGCCTAATCGACTCAGCGAAATCCGAGATTACCGGTTTTGCGTAAGTCCGAATTGCCGGGCCGACACTTGGTTCCTGAAAATCGCGCGTCCACTCTGCCCGGGACGCATCTGGGAACTTACAGCCAATTGCCGCTTTGCGGCATCTGGATCGTGGTCGCCGGATCGCTGCCGCCGACGAGCGATCCGATGGCGATGCTCAGGAGCGAGATGAAGATGCTTGCAAAAAGCGCCGTCCAGAAGCCCGAAACCCTGAAACCTCTCACCAGCGCCGAAACCAGCAAGATCATCAGCGCATTGATGACGAGCAGGAAAAGCCCGAAAGTCAGCAGCGTCAGCGGCAATGTGAGGACGATGAGCAGCGGCTTGACGACGGCGTTGGCAAAACCAAGGAGCAATGCGGCGATCGCGAGTGCGCCCGTGCTGTCGAACCTGATGCCGCGGAAAAGGAAGCTTGCGGCCCAGAGTGCGAGTGCCGTGATGGCCCAGTGCACGAGGAAAGGAGTCAGGTTTTGCAGCATTTGATGATCATATCGGCGGGATGGGAGCGCCAGCTTCGGCCTGCGCCACAAGCCATTGCCGAAACAGCGCCAATACGGGATGCGGGTCGGCGCGTTCGGGCGTGACGAAGTAATAGCTGCGCTCGCCGCGCAACGGCCGGTTGCAGGCGATCACCAGTTCGCCGCGCGCCAGTTCGTCGGCAATCAGCAGCGTCGGGATCAGCGCCACGCCCATGCCGTGCGCGGCGGCCGTGGCCAGCATCGAGAACAGTTCGTGCCGCGGCCCCGACCGCGCGAACGGCGCCTCGACGCCCTGCGCGTCGAACCACTGTCGCCAGCCGTCGGGTCGCGTGCTCTGCTGCAACAGCGGCAGCGTTGCAATTGCGGCCGGCGGCAATGCGGTGCCGGCGGTGCCCGAAGCGCGCAGCAGGGCCGGGCTGCAGACCGGAATCACGTCTTCCGGCATGAGCAGTGTCGCCTCGGTGCCGGCCCAGCCGTCGACCTGCGCCCGCGTGCCGGCGTAGAGCGCGGCGTTGAATTCGGTATCGCCGAAGAGAAAAGGGCGGGTGCGGGTTTCGAGATGGATGACGGTGTCAGGATGCAGCGCGGCAAACCGCGGCAATCGTGGGAGGAGCCAGCGCGTCGCGAAGGTCGGCACGGCCGCCAGGGACAGCGCGCCGCCGGTGCCGGAACCGTCGAGATGGGCCATCGCGTCGAGCGTGTCGCGCTCCATGGCCTCGAGGCGCCGCGAGATCTGCCGCGCATACGCTGCGCCGCCCGCCGTGAGCGCAACGCCGTGCCGCGTGCGCCTGAACAGCGCGACGCCGAGAAACGATTCGAGCGTGCCGATCTGCCGCGACACGGCGCTTTGCGTCAGCGACAGTTCCTGCGCTGCGCGCGTGTAGCTCTCGTGACGCGCAGCGGCGTCGAAGCAGAGCAGCGTCTGGAGCGGGGGGATTTTGCGGCCCATATATGCCGGAAGTGTATGACTGACAGCAATCGCCAGAGGCACTGGCAGCTTTTGTTGAAGTGGCCAAACATTCCTAAAGCGCATATCTGGGTGCAAAAGACTCGTTTGCGCATGTTACGGCGCGTCGCTACGATCCTTTCATCGCGCGGCGAGCCTGCTCGCCCACATTTCCAACGACTTCCGGAGACACACACCATGGCCACCAAAGCTGCTTTCCATTGGGACGATCCGCTGTTGCTCGACCAGCAACTCAACGACGACGAACGCATGATCCGCGACGCAGCGAACGCGTACTGCCAGGAGCGCCTGCTGCCTCGCGTGGTCGAGGGCTTCCGCTCCGGCGAGACCGACCCGGCGATCTTTCGCGAAATGGGTTCGCTCGGCCTGCTCGGCCCAACGATCCCCGAGGAATATGGCGGCCCCGCCCTCAACTACGTCGCCTACGGCCTGATCGCGCGCGAAGTCGAGCGTGTGGATTCGGGCTACCGCTCGATGGCCAGCGTGCAGAGTTCGCTGGTGATGGTGCCGATCTTCGAATTCGGCACCGAAGCACAGAAGCAGAAATACCTGCCGAAGCTGGCGACCGGCGAATTCATCGGCTGTTTCGGCCTGACCGAACCCGACCACGGCTCCGATCCCGGCAGCATGGCGACGCGCGCCAAGAAAGTGCCGGGCGGCTATTTGCTGTCGGGCAGCAAGATGTGGATCAGCAACAGCCCGATCGCGGACGTGTTCGTGGTCTGGGCCAAGGAAGTGAGCGAGGCCGGCGCGGTCGGGCCGATCCGCGGCTTCGTGCTGGAAAAAGGCATGAAGGGCCTGAGCGCCCCCGCCATCCACAGCAAGGTCGGCCTGCGCGCAAGCATCACCGGCGAAATCGTGATGGACGGCGTGTTCTGCCCTGAAGAGAACGCTTTCCCGGAAGTGCAGGGCCTCAAGGGCCCGTTCACCTGCCTCAACAGCGCGCGCTACGGCATCGCCTGGGGCGCACTCGGCGCGGCCGAAGACTGCATGCATCGCGCACGTCAGTACACGCTCGACCGCAAGCAGTTCGGCCGCCCGCTCGCAGCCAATCAGCTGATCCAGAAGAAGCTCGCCGACATGCAGACCGAAATCGCGCTGGGACTGCAAGGCTGTCTGCGCCTGGGCCGCATGAAGGACGAAGGCACGGCGGCGGTCGAGATCACGTCGATCATGAAGCGCAATTCGTGCGGCAAGGCGCTCGACATCGCCCGTGTGGCGCGCGACATGCTGGGCGGCAACGGGATCTCCGACGAGTTCGGCGTGATCCGGCACATGGTCAATCTGGAAGTGGTCAATACGTACGAGGGAACACACGATATCCATGCGCTCATTTTGGGACGGGCGCAGACCGGGATACAGGCCTTCCAATAACTGAAAAACGGGGCC
>JAQGMX010000054.1 GCA_028292145.1 Variovorax sp. | reverse complement strand
GCGGGCAATCTGGCCGGGGCGGGATGCAGCTGATCGCGCAGCCAGGTCGGAAGTCCCTGCTTGGCGAGCTGCGCGGCGCTGCTGGCGTTGGCGCCCCAGCTCACCCGATCGAGCCAGCGCAGCTGGGTGACTTCGTCGGCCGCAACGACATCAGGCGTCGGCCCGGTGCCATGCGGCGCGGCACAGCTCGCGAGCAAGAGCGCGGCCGACAGGACCATCGAGAGCAAATGCAAGCCCCGGCGGGGTGTCCTCATCGAAGCTCCTTGTCGCGACGTTCATTGACGGTAAGTATTCAACCGTCGACAGGAGCTGCCCGTTGACCGGACATCGGATGCGCGCAGGTAAAGCTCAGGCCAATGCAGTGGTCGGCGGCGCGGCGCCGGCGATCTGGCGCAAGGCGCGCTCGAAGACTTCCACCGGCTGGCCGCCGGAAATCAAATGCTGGTTGTTGATGATGACGGCGGGCACGGAATGGATACCGGCACCGGTGTAGAGCTCCTCGCGCTCGCGCACTTCAGCCCCGTATTCGTCGCCCGCCAGTATCTCGCGCGCCCGCGTCACGTCGAGCCCGACCTCGCCGACGATGCGCAGCAGCACGTCGTGATCCGACGGGTTCTGACCGTCCGTGAAGTACGCCTTCAGCAGCGCTTTCTTCAGTTTGCGCTGCAATGCGACGTCTTCCAGTTCCGCCCAGTGCAGCAGTCGGTGTGCATCGAAGGTGTTGTAGATGCGGCTGCGCGCGCCCGAGGTGAAAGTGAAACCCACAGACTCGCCGCGCTGACGGATCGCCTCGCGCGATTGGAGCTGCTGCTCGAGCGTCGAGCCGTACTTTTCCTGGATGTGCTCGGTGATGTCCTGGCCTTCGGGTGCCATCTTCGGATTCAGTTCGAAGGGCTGGAAGCGCAATTCAGCCTGGATATCTGGCGCGACGTTCTTCAACGCGGTTTCGAGCGCGCCGAGGCCGATGGCGCACCAGGGGCAGGAGACGTCGGAAACGAAATCGATGGTGAGGTGGGTGGTCATGGGTTCAATGATGGCGGCGGTGGCGCAGGTTTCAACTGCGGGGCGGGCATTTCCCCACTGGCAGCGATGTCGGCCTGCATCAGGGCGAATGCGCCGTTCCTAGCCGCCACGCCTCTGCCATCGACGCCAGAAGCGTCTTCGGAATCCGGTCGTCGCCGACGGCCTCTGACAGCGTCTGCTCCATCGCATGTGCAATGCGTGCCAGCACCAGCGCAGGCTTGGCGACGCCGCAGATCGCGCTTCCGAACCGAAGCAGTTCCTCGGTCGTCGGATAAGCCTTCGTGTGGTGCCTGCCTGCAAATAGCTTCAGCGCCAGCGTCCGGTCCTCCAGTTCCGGCCCACCTTCATAGCGGGTGTAGCGATAGATCGACGTCGTCACGACATCGAACATCGGCGCCAGGCGGCAATCGTCGACCGCGCTGTAAAGCACGCCGAAGTTCTTCAGATGCCCGTCACCGTTGCGGACCATGATGCTGAAGGCCACCTGCTCGAAGAAGCGGCCCAGGCTTTCGTTATCGAGCTGGATATACCGCAGGAGTTCTGCGATACGTTGATAGCTGCCCTGGTATTTGCGGTCGGACTGGATGTCGCGCACCCGCAGTCCCATGAGCGCGGCAATATCCTCGAAACCAAGCCGGCGCCCATCCGGCTCGACATCGAACCTGTCGACCAACAGCATCTGCCCGTCGTACGAGAGATCGAAAGTGGGCGTCAGGATTCCGGCGCGCCGTGCCGCGGTCAGGCACAGGAACTCGTTCGCGGCCAACCCGGGATACGCCGCAGATGCCGTCTTGACGATGAGGGTGGGCACCGGAATGGTCGGGCGATCGGGCACCATGATCTTAGGCTGCATCCCGGCGATACCTGCGCCTGTGCTCAGGTAGGCGCGGACCAGTTCGTCGAAGACTTCGGGCGTGTAGCGCGTCGCCAGCAAGGTCTGGCGGTCGATCGGCGCGGCCGGGACCGGCGCGGGATGATCGTGAAGCCTGAAGTTCAGACGGCCGATGCCGTTGGAACCGACCAGCGCAAGCAGGTGCATCGGCGTGAGCTGCTGCTTGGGGAACATCGCGCGCAGTCGCAGATACAGATCGCCCTCGGGAAGGTTCTGGTCCATCACCGCGAACAAGTCGCCGTCCTGGTAGGTGGGCTGGCTGGGCGGCATAAGGAGCGCAACCGCGGGTTGGTCCCTTTCGCTGTCCAGATACCTGAATTCGTAGACCGAATGCTTCAGCAACTGACCTGCGCCGGCCCCGTCGATATCGACTTCCAGTTGTTTGATCTTCTCAGGCAGCATCGTCTTCGTCCTGCGCGAACCGGCGCTGAACCTCGTCGAGCGTCGGCATGCCCAGGCGTTCCAAACGAATCGTGAGGTCCATCGCCCGGAGGATATCCATCAGCGAACCGACGGTGATGTCCTCGCCGCGTTCGAGGCGGTAGAGCACATTCCTCGCCCGACCCGAACGAATGGCGATGTCGGTCGCCTTCAGCTGCGCTGATTTCCGCTCGGCCCTGATCGCCTCACCCAGCTCAACCGGAAGTCTTATTTTGTCCTTCATACGCCACATAATGCGACGAAGTAACAGTTTTGTCCATTAAAAAGGACAACTGTTATGTCCGACTCGCCCAAAACGCCCGCTGCATCGCCACCGTCTCCGCAGCGATCTCCGGCACCGGCCCGATCAGTTCGACCGGCTTCTGGCAGTGGTCGAAGACATAGCGCGAATCGACGCTCATCGTCGGGTTCTCGGAATGGCTACCGGTCTCGGCGAGCAGTTGCGCTTCGGTCATCCCGAAAACCACCCGGCCGATGTTGGCCCAATAGGCGGTGCCGGCGCACATGCAGCACGGTTCGACGGCTGTGTACAACGTGCAGCTCCAGAGAAACTCGGGCGTGAAGTTGGTGGCCGCC
>JAQGMX010000354.1 GCA_028292145.1 Variovorax sp. | reverse complement strand
CAGCTCGCTCTCGCACTCTCGCTGGCTGCGATGGCCTTCGGCGTGTTCTGGCTCATGTGGATCCTCTGGGAAACGCTGCGCCAGGGCATCGGCGGCATCGCGATCGCAACCTTCACCGAGATGACGCCGCCGCCGAACGAAGTCGGCGGCATCGCCAACGCGATCTTCGGCTCGTTCGTGATGGTCGGTCTGGCCACCTTCGTCGGCACGCCGATCGGCATCATGGCCGGCATCTACCTGGCCGAGTACGACCCCAAGGGCTGGCTCGCCGCGGTGACGCGCTTCGTCAACGACATCCTGTTGTCGGCGCCGTCGATCGTGATCGGCCTGTTCGTCTACGCGGTGGTCGTGGCCTACTTCAAGTCCTTCTCGGGCCTGGCCGGCGCGTTGTCGCTGGCGCTGATCGTGATTCCGGTTGTGATCCGCACCACCGAGAACATGCTGCAGCTGGTGCCGCCGGGTCTGCGCGAGGCGGCCTACGCGCTCGGCACGCCGAAGTGGAAGGTCATCATGAGCATCACGCTGCGCGCCGCACGCGCCGGCGTCGTGACCGGCATCCTGCTGGCCGTCGCCCGCATCGCCGGCGAAACCGCGCCGCTGCTCTTCACCGCGCTGAACAACCAGTTCTGGACCGCCGACGTGAGCCAGCCGATGGCCAGCCTGCCGGTGACGATCTTCAAGTTCGCGATGAGCCCGTACGAGAACTGGCAGAAGCTGGCCTGGGCCGGCGTGTTCCTCATCACGGTCGCCGTCCTGGCACTCAACATCCTGGCGCGGGTCGTGACCCGCAACAAGCACTAACGTACCGAAAGCGGGTAACCACACCATGCCGACCACCATCGCACCCCAGCCGCTTCGCTCGAAGCTTTCGGTCAAGGACCTGAACTTCTACTACGGCAAGTTCCACGCCCTGAAGGGCATCAACCTTGAAATCCCCGAGAACAAGGTCACGGCCTTCATCGGCCCGTCGGGCTGCGGCAAGTCGACCTTGTTGCGCACCTTCAACCGCATGTTCGAGCTGTACCCCGAGCAGCGCGCTGAAGGCACGATCTCGCTCGACGGCGAAAACCTGCTGACGTCGAAGCAGGACGTGGCCCTGATCCGCGCAAAGATCGGCATGGTCTTCCAGAAGCCGACGCCGTTCCCAATGTCGATCTACGACAACATCGCCTTCGGCGTGAAGCTGTTCGAGAACCTGAGCGCCAGTGACATGGACGACCGCATCGAGTGGGCCCTCAAGAAGGCCGCGCTCTGGACCGAAGTGCGCGACAAGCTGCAGCAGAGCGGCTCCGGTCTCTCCGGCGGCCAGCAGCAGCGCCTGTGCATCGCGCGCGGCATCGCGATCAAGCCCGAAGTGCTGCTGCTCGACGAGCCGTGCTCCGCGCTGGACCCGATCTCGACCGCCAAGATCGAAGAGCTCATCGCCGAGCTGAAGAGCGAATACACGGTCGTCATCGTGACGCACAACATGCAGCAGGCCGCACGCTGCAGCGACTTCACGGCCTACATGTACCTCGGCGACCTGATCGAATTCGGCGCGACGGAGCAGATGTTCTTCAAGCCGCAGCGCAAGGAAACGGAAGATTACATTACCGGCCGTTTCGGCTGATACGGAGACAGACATGACTGAAAAGCATTTGTCCAGCCAGTTCGACAGCGAACTCAACGGCGTCTCGTCGCGCGTGATGGAGCTCGGCGGCATGGTCGAGGCGCAGATCCACCAGGCGGTCTACGCGCTAGCGCAATTCGACACCGACGCCGCCGACCGCGTGATCGAGACCGAGATCCGCGTGAATGCGATGGAGATCGAGATCGACCGCGAGCTGTCGTCGATCATTGCGCGCCGCCAGCCGACGGCGCGCGACCTGCGCCTGCTGATCGCGATCAGCAAGACCACCGCCAACCTGGAGCGCGTCGGCGACGAAGCCAACAAGATCGCGCGGATGGTCAAGTCGATCATCGAGAGCGGCAATGCGCGCGCGCTGCCGTCGACCGATCTGCGGATCGCCGCCGATCTGGCGTCCGGCTTGCTGCGCAAGGCGCTCGACGCCTTCGCCCGTCTCGACACCGCTGCCGCGCTGACGATCCTGAAAGAGGACGATCTGATCGACAAGGAGTTCGATGGCTTCGTGCGAAAACTCGTCACCTACATGATGGAAGACCCGCGCACCATCTCCGCGAGCCTCGACCTGCTGTTCCTGGCCAAGGCCATCGAGCGGATCGGCGACCATGCGAAGAACATCGCGGAGTTCATCATCTACATCGTCAAGGGGGCGGACGTGCGCCACACTTCGATGGAAGAGATCGAATCCGCTCTGTTATAGCTCGACCCCAGGCTTGCGCACTTCGTGTCGCAGCGCCTTCCCCTTGCCAGGGGTAACACCGGCGGCCGGGCGGAGCCCGTTCCGCGGTGTTTTTGGAACTGGCCGGTGGAGCGGGTGGGGTGGGGTGGTGGGGGGTAATTTGAAAGTTGTTTTATGAAAAAACCTCGCGTCTTGATCGTTGAAGACGAATCCTCGATCGCAGAGCTGATCGCGGTGAATTTGCGGCACAACGGGTTCGATCCGATCTGGTCGGAAGACGGGGTGTCGGCGCAGCGCGAGATCGATACGCTGATTCCGGACCTGATCCTGCTGGACTGGATGCTGCCGGGGCAGAGCGGGTTGCAGCTGGCGCGTCAGTGGCGGAAAGATCCGCGGACCAAGGCGATTCCGATCCTGATGCTGACGGCGCGCGGCGACGAGCCGGACAAGGTGGCCGGGCTCGATGCGGGCGCCGACGACTACATCACCAAGCCGTTCTCGACGCAGGAAATGCTGGCCCGCATCCGTGCGGTGCTGCGCCGTCGCGCCCCCGAGGCGGCGACCGAGCGGGTGGAGATCGGCGAGCTGGCGCTCGATACGGCGACACATCGCGTGACCTGGCAGGGCGGGCCGCTGAAGGTCGGGCCGACCGAATTCAAGCTGCTGGGCTATCTCATGCAGCATGCCGAGCGCGTGCACAGCCGCGCACAGCTGCTCGACAAGGTCTGGGGCGATCACGTTTACATCGAAGAGCGAACGGTCGATGTGCACGTCAAGCGCCTGCGGGAATCGCTGGGCGCTGCGGCGCCGATGATCGAAACCGTGCGCGGTGCAGGCTATCGATTGACCGCGCAGGCGACCGTCTGACTTGCTAGGCTAATCTCGCCGCATGCCCTTTCGTGTCGCCTCGTTTCTCCTCGCCTCGCTCGCCGGCGGCATTCTCATGGCGATCGTCTTCAGCGGGCATGCGGCCGGCTGGGGTGCCTGGTGCGGTGCGGCGCTCTGGATCGCGCTCGATATCTGGCGCGCGCAGCGGTTGATGAAGGTGCTGCGGACCGACGCGGCGGGGCTTTCCTCGCGCAGCGGCGGCATCTGGGGCGAGCTGGCCGACCGCATCCGCAAGTTGCTGCGGGAGCGCGAACAGCAGACCCGGCAGGCGCAGGAGCGGCTGCAGGAATTCCTTGCAGCGATCCAGGCGTCGCCCAACGGCGTGGTGCTGCTCGACGAACAAGGCCGCATCGAGTGGTGCAACCAGACGGCCGCCGGGCAGTTCGGCATCGACGCCGAGCGCGACATGCTGCAGCATCTGGCCAATCTGGTGCGCGATCCGGCCTTCGTCGCCTATCTGGCGTCCTGGAACTACAGCCGGGACGTCGTCATCGACGCCACCCACGCGCGCCACGGCCCGTCCAATCATCCGGTGCGCGTGTCGGTGCAGGTGCATCCGTACGCCGGCAACCGCCGCATGCTGCTCACGCGCGACATCACATCGCTCGAACAGGCCGAGGCGATGCGCCGCGATTTCGTCGCCAACGTGTCGCACGAAATTCGTACGCCGCTGACCGTGCTGGCCGGCTTCGTCGAGACGCTGCAGAACCTGCCGCTCGACGCCGAGGAGCGATCGCGCTATCTCGCGCTGATGGCGCAGCAATCTCACCGCATGGAAACGCTGGTCAACGACCTGTTGACGCTGTCGCGCCTCGAAGGCAGCGCCGCGCCGACGCTCGGCCACTGGACCCGTGCGCGGGGGCTGCTCGCGCAGTGCGAAGACGAAGGCCGCGGATTGTCGGCCCGCCTCGCGCCCAAACTGGGTCACCGGCTGACCTTCACCGTCACTGCCGATCAGGAAATCGCCGGTGCGGCGACCGAATTGCTGAGCGCGATGTCGAACCTGCTGAGCAACGCGATCCGCTACACGCCGGGCGGTGGCGAGATCACGGTGACCTGGCAGACGCTGCCGGACGGCCGGGCCGAGTTCGCCGTGCGCGACAGCGGCCCCGGTATCGCGGCGGAACACATTCCGCGGCTGACCGAGCGCTTCTACCGCGTCGATCGCAGCCGGTCGCGGGAGACGGGCGGTACCGGGCTGGGGTTGGCGATCGTCAAGCACGTCGCGCAACGCCACGGCGCCGAATTCAGGATCGAGAGCGTCGTGGGCAAGGGTTCGCGTTTCGCGCTGCTGTTCCCGGTCGCGCGCTTGCGGCCGGCCCGGCCGGTTGCGGGCAGCGCGATGTCGGTCGTCAGCAGCCGGGGGCTGGGCGCCTCGGCCTGAAGCCGTTCAGGCGGCCGAACCAGCCGAACTGGCACAACCGTCGGTTGGCTGCGAACGATGGACGGTGCGCCAGAGCAGCGCCACGAACAACAGTGCGGTCGCGGCCAGCGCCAAGGCGCTCATCAGCCAGAAAGCCAGTGGCGACTGCATGGCGGTCCACGGGCCGAGGCCGCGGTAGGCCAGCAGGTAGCTGCCGCCGAGACCGACGCCCCACAGCAGCGTGCAATACAGCAGCAGCGGGACGAAGGTCACGCGGTAGCAGCGCAGCACGAACACGCAAAGCGTCTGGACGGCATCGGCGATGTGATAGCCGGCGGTGGCGAGCAGCAGCGTCGCGGCGAGTGCGACGACGGCTGGGCGGTCCGAATACAGGCCCGCAAGCCGCCAGCGGAACAGAACCATTGCGCCGGCCCATGCAAGCGCGCACAGCACCGTCATCTCGAAACCTTTGCGGCACACGCGCCGCGCCGCCGCCGGATCGCCCGCCCCGAGCCAGTAGCTGACGCGCGCGCTCGTCGCGATACCCAGCGACAGCGGGAACATGTAGGCGACGGCGGTGAGGTTGGACGCGATCTGGTGCGCAGCCGCCGATGCCGTGCCGAGTCGCGCGATGAAAAGCGCCATCAGCGTGAACGACGTCACTTCGACCAGCACCGCGAGTCCGGCCGGCACGCCGAGGCGCGCGAAGCGTCCGATCTGCGGCCAGTCCGGCGCCTCGATGCGCTGCCAGAGACGGTACGGCGCGTAGAACGCCTGGCGCCTCGAAACCCAGATCGCGCAGCCGAGCATCGCCCAGTTCACGGTCAGGGTGGCCCAGGCGCAGCCTTCCAGGCCGAGCGCAGGGACGCCGGCACCGCCGAAGGTCAACCAGATCGACAGCGGCAGCTTGACCGCCAGCGCACCGATCTGAAGCCAGGTGACCAGCCGCGGCTTGCCGAGACTCTGGTTCAGCGTGCTGAAGAGCCGGAACAGCAGCGCTGGCGGCAGCGCAAAGGCGAGCACGGCCAGATATTGCTCGACGCTGCCGCGCATGGCTTCCGGTACGCCGGTCCACTGCAGCAGTTGCGACGGCATCAAAAGCAGCGCCATGCCGGCCACGATCGCGGCACCGCAGAGATAGAGCGACTGCCGCAGCGAAGCGCCGACTTCCGACGTCTTTTGACCGCCGTGAAGTTCGGCCCAGATCGGCAGCAGCGCCTGCAGCATGCCCATCAGCGACACGAAAACGCTGATGAAAATGGCGGAGCCGACGGAAAGCGCCGCCAGCGCATCTTCTGCATAGCGGCCTGCGACGATGGTGTCGGTCACGCCGAAAGCCATCACCGCCAGTTGACCGACCAGCACCGTGCCCGCATGGCCCGCGATGATGCGGCGCTCGTCAGTCATCGCAGCGTTCAGCGCGCGCTGCGCTGGTAGAGCAGCAGATCGTCGCTGGCGCTGCTCGGGCGACGCATCGTGCCGACCAGCGACCACTGATCGAAACTCGCCACTTCCCGCACCCGGGCGATCGCGTCGGGGCCGACCAGCATCCAGTCGCAGCTGTTGCGCAGTGCCACCGGCTGCAGATCGAACTGGCCGTGATAGCGCAACGCCGCGATATGCGCACGTCCGACGCCCAGCAACGTGACGCAAGACTGCGAAACCGGCTGGTCGTCCGCCCGCTTTGCGGCCTCGCCTTGCGCGATGCGTTCAGACACCGCCCGAACCTGCGGCGCATAACTGAGCGCGTAATCGAGCGCGGGAAGCCACAACGTCGTGCCCAGCAGCCAGCAAAGCGCCGCGCCGCCGCCGGGAAGCACCAGCGATTTCCAGAGTGCAGCCTGGTGACGACCGGTCCGCCAGCGCACCAGCCAGCACCAGGCCAGCGTCGCAGCCAGCGCGAAGACCAGGGTGAGCCATGAGAACTGCGGGATGAACCCGGGCGTTAGGCGCGCGACGCTGGCCGCCATCTTGGGCGGGAATCCGGTCTGCATCGCGATCCAGTAGCCCCAGATGACGAAGGCGGCGCTGCTGAAGAAGAGCAGGGTGAACCAGTCGACCAGCGCCGCGACGCTGCGCCGCAAGGTCGGCAGCGCGAAAGCGGCGAGCATGGAAATCGCGGGCAGGGCGAGCAGCAACGACCGGTCGGAAAAGTCGGTCGTCCAGGTCGCAGCGACGGGCACCAGAGCGAACAGCAAGGGCAAGGCGACGTGGCGCGCCATGAGCTGGCCGCGCCAGCGCCACAATGTCCACATCGCCAGCGGCCAGGCCGGCCAGGTGAACCAGAGCATCAGCTTCGCAAGACTTCTCAGGTCGCTGGCCAGCGTCTTGTTCGGGTTCGAGCCCGGCAGCGCGATCTGCATGTGCCAAAGACCCAGCGAGATCACGAGCAGCGCGGCAAGCACGGCGACACCGGCGATCAGCAGCGGATCTTTGGCCGAGTAGCCGCGCATGTCGCCGACGACTTCGCCGTAGTGGGTGTCGAACGGATTCTCAGCGGCGGCTGCCGCCTTGCGTCCGCCCAGGACGATCAGCAGCGCGCTGCCCAGGCCCAGCGTCAGCCCGATCGTCGGCGCACCGCTCAGCGACATGCCGAAGGTGCCGATCACCAGCGCGAAAATCGCACCGCGGCGCTGATAGGGCATGGCCGCGACGCCGTACAGCATGTGCGTGGCGAAAAACAGCTGGGCCAGCGCCGGCGTGGTTTCGTGGCCGAGTTGGGCCAAGCCCAGGCACGCGATCAGGGCGAGCAAAGCGCCGTCGGCGATGGCGCGCGCGTAATCGGTCGGCTTCGCCTCGCCGCCGAAAGCGAAAGCGACCGGCTGGGCACGCGGCGTGCGCGCCAGAAAATAAGCCGCATACCAGGACGCCATGAAAACGCCCCAGAGCAGCAACGCAAATGCGATGCGAACCGCCAGATCGGGATGGATCCATGACGGCGCCAGCTTGATCGCCAGTGCGCCGATCCAGTAAGGCAGCAGCGACGGCGTCTCCGGCCGGATGCCGAGCAGCATCGGATCGAGCCAGCGCGCAAGGCCTTCGGTGGTGCGGGCGAGTTCGGCCATGTAGCCGAAAGCCGTGATGTCGGCGCTTTTCCAGGGGCCGCGGCCAATGAGTCCCGGCATCAGATAGGCGGCGCACAGGAGCAGCAGTGCGAATCGAGGCAAGCGGCGAACGGCGCTCTGGGCAACGATGGCGGGCGTCGGTTGGCTCAATGGATGTCGGCTGTCTTGGAATAATCTGGAAAAGAAAAAGGGCAGCACGGTAAACCGGGCTGCCCTCGACGCGAAGCGTTGGCTCCTAGCGCTGGATTACTTGGCGTCTGCTTCGGCGGTGGTTGCGGCAGCAGGTGTGTTGCTTTTGCCGAAACGATTGCGGAAGCGCTCCACGCGGCCACCCATGTCGTTGACCGACTTCTGAGTGCCGGTATAGAACGGGTGCGATTCGCTGGTGGTGTCGAGCTTGTACAGGGGCAGCTCGCGGCCGTCGTCCGTCTTGCCCATTTCCTTCGTGTTTGCGCACGAGCGGGTCACGAACTTGAAGCCGTTCGACATATCGACGAACAGAACTTCGCGGTAATTGGGGTGAATGCCTTCTTTTGCCATGGTATTTCCTTAGGTGTCGATGCGAGAGCCACCGACCGAACACGCCGTCCAGCCGCACTTTTCGCGGAGCCTGCGATTATTGCACATCGCAAGATTCGCAAGAAAAAGGCCCGTCAATAACGGGCTTCGATTTCAAAAACACCGCGGAACCGGCTTTGCCGGGCCGCTGGTGTTGCCCCCTGAAAGGGGGTTGGCGCTGCGACACGAAGTGCGCAAGCCTGGGGGTTAGCCACCTCTTCGCATCATGTCGAAAAATTCGACATTGGTTTTGGTCGCCTTCATGTTCTTGAGCATCAGCTCCATCGACTCGATCTCGTCCATGTTGTACATGAGCTGGCGCAGGATGCGGGTCTTTTGCAGGATCTCCGGTGCGAGCAGCAGTTCTTCGCGGCGGGTGCCGCTGCGGCTGAGCTGGATCGACGGAAACACGCGCTTTTCGTACAGGCGGCGATCCAGATGGATTTCGGAGTTGCCGGTGCCCTTGAACTCTTCGAAAATCACTTCGTCCATGCGGCTGCCGGTATCGATGAGCGCCGTGCCAATGATGGTCAGCGAACCGCCTTCTTCGACGTTCCGTGCCGCGCCGAGGAAGCGCTTGGGGCGCTGGAGCGCGTTGGAATCGACGCCGCCGGTCAGCACCTTGCCCGACGAGGGCACGACGTTGTTGTAGGCGCGGGCGAGACGGGTGATCGAGTCCAGCAGGATCACGACGTCCTTTTTGAGCTCGACCAGGCGCTTGGCGCGCTCGATCACCATTTCGGCGACGTGCACGTGGCGGGCGGCGGGCTCGTCGAAGGTCGAAGCGATGACTTCGCCCTTCACGGTGCGCTGCATTTCGGTCACTTCTTCAGGGCGCTCGTCGATGAGCAACACCATCATGTGGACGTCGGGGTAATTGGCGCTGATCGCGTGGGCGATGTGCTGCATCATCACCGTCTTGCCGCTCTTGGGCGG
>JAQGMX010000101.1 GCA_028292145.1 Variovorax sp. | reverse complement strand
TCAGCGCGGCCTTGTATTGCACGGCGCCGATCGAATTCGTGTTGTGGTGCGACCCGCCTTCGACCAGCACGAACATCTTCGGCACGGAGGCGGATTCATACAGCATGCCGCCCAACGTCGGGTTGATCAGGCTGTCGGCGGTGCCATGCACCACCAGCAGCGGCGAAACGATGCTTATCACCTTGGTGATGGCTTCGAAGCGCTGCGTGATGAACGGCCCGAACGGCAACCAGCCCCACTTGAAGCTGCTCGCCACGTCGGCGATGGAGGTGAAAGTGCTTTCGACGATCACACCGCTTTCGTCCTTGACGCTGGACGCCAGGTCGATGCCGATCGCGCCGCCCAGGGAGTGGCCGAAGATGTAGCGGTGCTGCGCCGGATGACGCGCGGCCAGCCAGGTCCAGGCGGCGCGGGCGTCTTCGCGCGCGGTGGCCTCGGAAGGCAGGCCGGAGGAACTCTTGCCGAAGCCGCGGTAGTCGATCGCCAGCACCGAGAAGCCCAGTTCGTGCATCCGGCGCATGCGGGGCGCCGAGCCGGCGACGTTGTAGCGTGCGCCGTGCAGGTAAAGCAGCACGGGCGTGTCGGCCGATTCGGGCGCGCCGCCGAGCCACAGGCCGTGAAGGCGGGCCGGTTCGCCGGTGACGGACGACTTGAAGTCGATCCAGACATGGTCCATGCCTTCGGTCTGGGATTCGGTATTGCCCCAGCTCCGGTCGCTGGGCTGGAAGATCCATTCCCGTTGACGTTCGTCGAGCGTCGAGCAGCCGCCCGCGAGCAGGGCGAGGAGGGCGGTGGCGGTGGCGAACAGAGACCAATGTTTCATGCGTGGTGACGTAATGACCGGCGGCTTAGCCGAAAGTTCAATAGGCAAGACACATGCAACGTGCGTGCCGGCTTCTTCGCTGACGCTCGGAAACCCGTAGAAAGTAGTAATAAGGGGTTACAAAACGGCGAATTTCAGACGATTCACCGTCCGCGAAGGAACAGCGCATCCAGTTCACGCACCGAAAGCTGGCGCCAAGTCGGACGGCCGTGATTGCACTGATCGGAGCGCTCGGTTGCCTCCATCTGGCGCAGCAGGGCGTTCATCTCGTCGACGGTCAGCTTGCGGTTCGCGCGCACCGCACCGTGACAGGCCATCGTGGAAAGCAGCTCGTTCTGTGCGCGCTGCACGACCGTGCTCGCATCGTGCTGCGCCAGTTCGGCCAGCACGCTGCGCGCCAATTCGACCGGATCGCCGTCCGCCAGTGTGCCGGGCACCGCGCGCACCGCCAGTGTGCGCGGCGAAAAAGGCGTGATTTCTAGGCCGAGCTCGTTCAGCACGCTCGCGCAGGCCTCGGCGGTCGCGACTTCCTGCGGCGTGGCCGCGAAAGTCGCCGGAATCAGCAGCGGCTGGCTGGTGATCGATGCGCCTTCGAGTTGCGTCTTGAGCCGCTCGTAGACGATGCGCTCGTGGGCGGCATGCATGTCGACGATGACCAGACCCTGGCTGTTCTCGGCCAGGATATAGATACCCTGCAGCTGCGCCAGCGCGCGTCCGAGCGGCCAGACGGCCTGGTTGGAGGATGAAGCAGGCGCGGCGGATGTCGCTGGAACCGGCTCGACGGGCTGCGATTCTTCGGGCTTCGAAGGTGCCACCGCGACGGTGTCTGCTGCATCGCGTGCCGTGAACAGCGCCGCGCTGGCTATCGGATTCGCCGTGCTAGGCCACATGGCCGCCTCGTCGCCCGGCCCGCGCTCGGCGGCGAAGTGCATCCGCGGCTGGGTCCACGGGACCATGGCCGGTGCGGGCGCAGCAGGTGTTCGGGTGAAAAAGGGCGTCAGCATGCCTTCGGCATCTGTGGCGCGCGGCGCGGCCAACGCGTCTTCCACGGCGTGCCGCACGGCCTGATGAACTTCGCGGCTGTCGCGAAAACGCACTTCGATCTTGGTCGGATGCACGTTGACGTCGACCCGCGACGGATCGATTTCCAGATACAGCGCGTAGACCGGCTGGCGCTGCCCGTGCAGCACGTCTTCGTAGGCGCTGCGCACGGCATGCGCCAGCACCTTGTCGCGCACGAAACGGCCGTTGACGTAGAAGAACTGCTGGTCGGCTCGCGAGCGGGCGGCGTCGGGGATGCCGGCGCGGCCTTCGACCCGGACCGCGCCGCGCGCGTGCGCCACCGCGATGCTGCGCGTGACGAAGTCGTCGCCCAACGTGTCGATCAGGCGCGGATCGCGGCCGGTCGCGGCCCGCCACTGCTCGACCAGCTTGCCTTCGTGCCAGACCGAGAAGCCGACGTCCGGCCGGGCCAGCGCGTGGCGACGCACGGCTTCGACGCAGTGCGCGAGTTCGGTCGCATCGGTCTTCAGGAATTTGCGCCGTGCGGGCGTCGCGTAGAAAAGCTCGCGCACTTCGAGCGTGCTGCCCTCGGCGCGCGCCACCTGCCGAAGCTCGCCGGTTCGCCCGTCGAGCGCAAAAGCCGCGTCGGCGCCGCGCGCGCGCGAATGCAGCGTGAGTTCGGCGATGGAATTGATGGCGGCCAGCGCCTCGCCTCGAAAACCCATCGTGCCGACGGTCTCGAGGTCGGTCAGGTTGGCGATTTTGCTGGTGGCATGGCGGCGGAGCGCGACCGGCAACTCCTCGCGCGGAATGCCTTGGCCGTCGTCCTCGACCGAAATCAGCCGCACGCCGCCAGCCGACAGCCGCACCGTGATCTGGCGAGCGCCCGCATCGAGCGCGTTGTCGACCAGTTCGCGCACCACCGAAGCCGGCCGCTCGACGACTTCGCCGGCGGCGATCTGGCTGATCAGCTCGTCGGGAAGCTCCAGGATCGGTCGGCGTGGCGGGAAATCGGGGGAGGAAGACGGGTTGGCACTCACCGGAACATTCTAAGAACCCGCAGCTTCGAGGCGCTTTGGGGAAAAGGCTGCCGCGGCGCCGGGATAATGCGCGCCATGGACATCGTGCACTTCCTCCTTGACTTCATCCTCCACATCGACAAACACCTCGAGGCGTTCGTCATCGCCTACGGGCCGTGGGTCTACGCGTTGCTTTTCGTGATCGTCTTCGTGGAGACCGGCGTCGTCGTCATGCCGTTCCTGCCGGGCGATTCGCTGATCTTCATCGTCGGCGCGCTCTGCGGCATCGGGTTGATGAGCTTTCCGATCGCATGCACGGTGCTGCTCGTGGCGGCCATCCTCGGCGACCAGTGCAATTTCACCATCGGCAGCAAGATCGGGCCGAAAGTCTTCCAGTGGGAGGATTCGCGCTTCTTCAACAAGCGCGCGTTCAGCCAGGCCCACGCGTTCTACGAGCGCTACGGCGGCGTGACGATCATCCTGGCGCGCTTCATGCCGTTCATTCGCACGTTCGCGCCTTTCGTGGCCGGCGTCGCCGCGATGGACCGGGGAAAGTTCACGCTGTTCAACGTCGTCGGCGCGGTCCTGTGGGTGATGGGCATCGGCACCGCCGGCTATTTCTTCGGCAACCTGCCGATCGTGCGCGAGCATCTGGAAAAGATCATCTGGGGTCTGATCCTGGTGCCGGGCCTGATCGCGATCATCGGCGCATGGCGCGCAGGCAAGGCGGAGAAGGCGGCGATCAAGGCCTGATCCGGCCCCTGGCTTCATGAAAAAAAGGCGCTTCAATGAAGCGCCTTTTCTATGGGTTAGTCGACCTCACGGTCGATCCGACTCAGTAGCGATTGCCGTCGCGGTAGTAGCGGTCGGCATTGCGGTTGTCCGAATTACGGCCGACCTCGTTGCCGATCAGTCCGCCGATCGCCGCGCCGCCGACCGTGCCTGCGGTGCCGCCGCCCAGTGCGTTACCGATCAAGGCGCCGCCGACCGCGCCGCCCGCCACACCGATACGCTGATTGGGACCGGAGCCGGCACAGCCGACCAGGGTCATGAGCGAGCTAGCTGCAACGGCTGCGATCAAAAGACGTGCTTTCATGATGTCCACCTTTGTTAGGAATGATGAAGCGATCATGTCTTCCAGGATGTATCGCGATGTAGGAGCCTGCCGCGGACCCCTGAACGAGAGCGTGCGGGATCGCTGAGGGACCAGCCAGCATGGTGCAACCGGCCTTTCGTGCCTTAGTTCACAGTTGACGGCTGCGCGCCAGCGGCGGGTTCTGGGCGAAATAACGCTGGATGCCGCGCATCAGCGCATCTGCCAGATCTTCCTGGTATTGCGTGCTGCGCAGGTTCGCTTCTTCTTCGGGATTGCTGATGAAGGCGGTTTCGACGAGCACGCTCGGAATGTCCGGCGCCTTCAGCACCGCGAAGCCGGCCTGCTCGACCGTCGCCTTGTGCAGGCGAGCGCCGATGCCGCGAATCTCGCCGAGCATCGCGGTGCCGAGCTTCAGGCTGTCGTTGATCTGCGCGGTCGTGCTCATGTCGAGCAGCGCGCGTTGCACCTGGACTTCGTGGCCGCCGACGTTGACGCCGCCGACCTTGTCCGCCTGGTTTTCCTTGTTCGCCATCCAGCGCGCCGCGCTGCTCGACGCCCCCGATTGGCTCAGCGCGAACACGCTCGCGCCGCGTGCGGCCGGCGTCGTGAAGGCGTCGGCATGGATGCTGACGAACAGGTCGGCCTGCACGCGCCGCGCCTTCTGGACCCGCGTGCCCAGCGGCACGAAGAAGTCCGAGTCGCGCGTCATGAAGGCGCGCATCGGGCTGCCGTTGACGCTGGCTGCGTTGATGCGCTCCCGCAGCCGGTGCGCGACCTGCAGCACGATGTCTTTCTCGCGCGTGCCGTTCGGGCCGATGGCGCCCGGGTCTTCGCCGCCGTGGCCGGGATCGAGCGCCA
>JAQGMX010000346.1 GCA_028292145.1 Variovorax sp. | reverse complement strand
TACGGCGCCTGGCTGCGCGACCTCGCTCTGGCCAGCAGCCTGATCCATGCCGCGGCCTAATGGAAAGATGTTCGAATTTAGGTATGTTGCACTGCAGCAATTTTTGCGCTGCAGGCCTATAGTGGTTCATCACTTCAGATCGGATTCCGATCAATCCCCCATGCCAACCACGTACGACCGCTTCCCTTCGCGCTACTTCAACCCGTTCCTGTTGTGGACGGACGTCGCTCTGAAGACGCAGGAAATGCTGCTGTCGTCAGGCACCGTGATCCAGAAGCGCACCGAGCGCATGGTTCTGGCCGGCCTGGTGCCGAACGCCGTCGATGCCGAGGAATTCAAGTTGATGGGTGAGGAAAAGCTGACTGCGGCCAACCAGTCCGGTGCCGCCATTGCCAGCCAGCTTCAGCTTTCGAGCCAGGCGCTGTTCCAGCGCACCGTGCGGCACTGGTTCGGCAGTGCCACCGCGCTGATCGGACTGGTCACCAGCACCACGCCGGCCCAGGCGGCGGCCAACAGCCACGAATGGCTGCAGGCCAGTGCCCGCGCGACCGCGACCGTAACGCAGCTCTCCAGCGTCGGTGCGCGTGTCGTGCAGCGCGGGCTGAAGCCGATCCATGCCAAGGCCACGGCCAATGCGCGCCGGCTGAGCGCCTACCGGGCCTGACCGGCGATCACAAGCCGAACCAGTGTGATTTCCGAAGGCGCCCCGAAGCGCTTCGGCGGACCCCAGTAGCCGGTGCCGCGGCTGGTATAGACCCACATGTCGCCCAGCGCGTGCAGTCCGGCCGTGAACGGCTGCTGCAGCGGCACGAACAGATTCCACGGAAAGAACTGGCCGCCGTGCGTGTGGCCCGACAGCTGCAGCTGGAAACCCGCTGCCGCCGCAGCCGGCGCGCTGCGCGGCTGATGCGCGAGCAGCACCCGCGTCGTCGCACCCGACGGCGCACCGGCCAGCGCCGCCTCCGGGCTGCTGGCGTGCGCGGCGTCGAAATGCGCCGCGTGGAAGTCGGTCACGCCGGCCAGCACCAACGTCGCGTTGTCCATCTCCTCGTCGTTCTGGGCCGCGGCCGCGCCGCTGGCGCCGAGCAGTACGTGCTCGTTCATGAGCACCTTCAGGCCGAGCCGGCGCAGTTCGTCGATCCAGGCGTGGGCGCCGGCGTAGTACTCGTGGTTGCCGGTGACGACGAAAGTGCCGTGCCGCGCCTTCAATCCGGCCAGCGGCGCGATGTGCTGCGCCAGCGCCGCCACCGTGCCGTCAACCAGGTCGCCGGTGATGGCGATCGCGTCGGCTTCGAGCTTGTTCACCCGGTCGACGATGCGCTGGATGTAGCCGCGCCGGATCGTCGGGCCGACGTGGAGATCGCTCAGTTGCGCGATGGTGAACCCGTGGAATGCGGCCGGCAGGCCCTTGATCGGCACGTCGACGCGCTTCACCGGCGCGGTGCGGCGCGCGTTGAAGAAGCCGACGACCGACGTCGCGGTGGCCAGCAGCGGCACGGCAACGGCGGTCCAGCGTTGCGAGCGAGGCCAGTCGATAGCCAGTCCGGCCGCCGCCTGCGCCGCCCAGGCCAGCAGCAGGCCGGCATCGCGCGCCAGCGTCAGCACGATCATCGAGGAAAACCAGCCCATGGCGAGCAGGCCCAGCCATTGCCAACCCCTGGACACCTGTCGGTGCGACGACCACAGACCGACGAAAGGCAGCGGCATCGCAATGGCGGAAACAGCCAGCGCCAGTGCCACGACCACTGCGGCGAACGGACTCGCGGAAAAGATCGCCGGCACGAGACGCAGGCCGGCATAGAGATGCAGCAGTGCGGCGAGGATGGAAAAGGAACGAAGCGGCATCCGGACTTTGGTTGGAATCTGACAGACCTCGAAAATGCGAGGCGTTCCCGATGCATTCAAGCCCCGTGCCAGCAATTGCGTCCGGTGCCGCTGGCACAGCCGTTGCGTGCCTGCGACGCATGTCCGACCCCGTCGTCACCGCCGATCCTGCCGATCCCCTTTGGCGTCATCAGCTGAGCCTGCTGCTCGAATCCACCGGCGACGGCATCTTCGGCATCGACCTGGCCGGCCACTGCATGTTCATCAACCGGGCCGGCGCCGAGCTGCTCGGCTGGCCGGCGAGCGAGGTGATCGGCCGCAACATGCATGAGCTCACCCACCATTCGCACTGGGACGGCTCGCCCTACGCCGACGTCGACTGCCCCATCTTCAACGCCTTCCGCCGCGGCCTGCCCTGCCGCGTCGACACCGAAGCCTTCTGGCGCCGCGACGGCAGCGCGTTCGCGGTCGAATATTCGAGCCATCCGATCCTCGACGGCGGCGTGGTGCGCGGCGCCGTCATCGCCTTCGTCGACATCACCGAACGCAAGCGCGTCGCCGCGGCCCTGCGGGCGTCGCGCGACGAGCTCGAGCAGCGTGTGGCAGAGCGCACAGCCGAACTCAGCGCCGCCCTGCAGCAGGTGCGGGAGCTGTCGGCCTGGACGGATTCGGTGCGCGAGGAAGAGCGCACCCGCATCGCCCGCGAAGTGCACGACGAGCTCGGCAGCCTGCTGGTCGCGCTGAAGATGGACGTCAACTGGATCGGCAAGCGCTTGGGCGAGCAGCAGGCGCGCGACCCGGACGACGCGCAGGCCATGCGGGTGAAGATGGCCTGCAAGTGCAGCAACATGAGCGGCCTGATCGAGCGCGCGGTCGACAACGTCGGCCGCATCATCACCGACCTTCGCCCCAGCATCCTCGACCACCAGGGCCTGTGGGCCGCACTCGAATGGCAGGCGACCGAATTCGTGCAGTCGGCCGAGCTGGAACTGGTGTGGGACGCGCAGATCGACGAGGCGCTCGAACTGCCCGGCCCCGCCGCCACCGCCGTGTTCCGCATCTTCCAGGAGATGCTCAGCAACATCGCCCGCCATGCCCGCGCCAGCCGCGCCGACATCCGCATCCGCACCGACGACGGCATGCTCGACCTGCGCGTGCGCGACGACGGCATCGGCGCCCCGCCGCAAGCCTTCAGCGCGCTCACCGCCTACGGCGTGCGCGGCATGCGCGAACGCGCGCTGCATTTCGGCGGTACGGTGGAGATCGCGAGCGAGGCGGGGTTGGGGAGCACGTTCCGGCTACGCTTGCCACTTTGATATTTCCTGAAGCCATGCCCGCCCCACTCCGCGTCCTGATCGGCGACGACCACCGCATCGTCCGCGAGGGCCTCAAGCAGGTGCTCGGCGATGCATCGAACGGCGCCCCGGAAATCCTGGTCTGCGCCGAGGCCCAGACCGGGCCCGAAGTCATCGAACGCGTCGCCGCCATCCAGCAAGGCCGCGAATCCGAGCGGCTCGACGTGGTGCTGCTCGACATCGCGCTGCCCGAGCGTGACGGGCTCGACGTGCTGCAGGCGCTGCGTGCGGCATGGCCCGCGCTGCCGGTGCTGATGCTTTCGACCTATCCGGAGCGTCAGTACGCCGTGCGCTGCATCAAGCTGGGTGCGGCCGGCTACCTCAACAAGAGCGCCGACGCCGATGCGATGGTGGCCGCGGTGCGCAAGGCGGCTGCCGGCGGCATCTACGTTTCGGCGGCGACGGCGGAGGCGCTGGCGGCGGCGGTGAGCAAGGCTTCGGCGACCGAGGCGCTATCGCATCGCGAGCACCAGGTGTTCCGGCTGCTCACGTCGGGGCACAGCGTGAGCGAAATCGGTGCGCAGCTCGGGCTGGCGGCCAACACGGTCAGCACGTACCGGGCGCGCATCCTCGAAAAAACCGGCACCAAGAACGACGTCGATCTGGCGCTCTACGCCGAGCGGCACGGCAAAACGCCGAATTTGTAGGGCTGGCACTACAAGCCATCGACGGGTCACCCGCGACTTTGCGGGCTCAGCGTGCGAAACGGCCCGAACGGGCCCGATCGGCCCGGCGCTTGCAACACCGCTGCATCTTTTCATCAAGGTGCACCATGAACGATCCGTACGACGCCGACCGTCCCCTGACACTGCGCTGCGCCTGCGGCCAGAACCACGCGCCCGACCAGCATGCGAGCGCGGTCGCTACCGGCAGTGCATCGGACGCCAAGCTGGAGGCCAGCCTGATGAAGGCGCTGTTCCCGGTCGACAGCGTACGCCGCCACTTCCTGCGCGCCGTCGGCGCCAACACCGCGCGCGCCGCCATCGCGTCGCTCATGCCGCTCGGCGCGCTGCAGGCGATGGCCCAGGAAAAGGGACAGATCGAGAAGAAGGACCTGAAGATCGGCTTCATACCGATCACCTGCGCCACGCCACTGATCATGGCCAAGCCGCTCGGTTTCTACGACAAGCAGGGGCTGAACGTCGAAGTGGTGAAGACCGCGGGCTGGGCGCTGATCCGCGACAAGATGATCAACAAGGAATACGACGCCACGCATTTCCTGTCGCCGATGCCGCTGGCGATCTCGATGGGCGCCGGCTCCAACGCCACGCCGATGAACGTTGCGACGATCCAGAACACCAACGGCCAGGCCATCACCCTGGCCAACAAGCACAAGGACAAGCGCGATCCGAAGCTATGGAAGGGCTTCAAGTTCGCGGTGCCCTTCGAATACAGCATGCACAACTTCCTGTTGCGCTACTACGTCGCGGAAGCGGGCCTGAATCCTGACACCGACATCCAGATCCGCGTCGTGCCGCCGGCCGAGATGGTCGCCAACCTGCGCGCCGGCAACATCGACGGCTACCTCGGCCCCGATCCGTTCAACCAGCGCGCGGTGTTCGAGGAAGTCGGTTTCATCCACATCCTCACCAAGGAAATCTGGGACGGCCACCCGTGCTGCGCGTTCGGCACCTCGAGCGAGTTCATCCAGAAGAACCCGAACACCTTCGCTGCGCTCTACCGCGCCGTGCTCACCGCGTCGGAAATGGCGCGCAAGGCCGAGAACCGCGAACTGATCGCCAAGGTGATCGCGCCGGCGCAGTACCTGAACCAGCCTGAAGTCGTGCTTACCCAGGTGTTGACCGGCCGCTTTGCCGACGGCCTCGGCAACATCAAGACCGTGCCGAACCGCGCCGACTTCGACCCGATCCCGTGGCAGTCGATGGCGGTCTGGATGCTCACGCAGATGAAGCGCTGGGGCTATGTGAAGGGCGACGTCAACTACAGGCAGATCGCGGAAAAGGTGTTCCTCATCACCGACGCGAAGAAGCGCATGTTGGAGATCGGCCAGACGCCGCCCGAGGGCGCGTTCCCGAAATTCACCATCATGGGCAAGGTGTTCGATCCGACGAAGCCCGACGAGTACGTCAAGAGCTTCGCCATCCACAAGATGGCCGCATGAACCCGGCCGCGCGCAAGCTCAACGCCAAGGCGGCGCTGCTGTCGGTGCTGCTGCTGCTGGTGTTCCTCGGCATCTGGCAGGCGGCGACGTTCACCAGCGGCGGCGCAGCCTCTCAGGCGGGCATGACGACGGAGCAGATCGAGTACCAAAAAATGCTCGGCAAGGACCCCGGCCAGGTGAAATCGGCCGGTTTCCCGACCCCGGCGGACATGGGCGCGACCGCCTGGAAGCACCTGTCGAACCCGTTCTACGACAACGGCCCGAACGACAAGGGCATCGCGATCCAGCTCGGCTGGTCGCTGGCGCGCGTCGGGCTGGGCTTCGCGCTGGCCTGCGTGGTGGCGGTGCCGCTCGGCTTCGTCATCGGCATGTCGCCGCTGTTGCGCAAGGCGTTCGACCCGTTCATCCAGCTGCTCAAGCCGATCTCCCCGCTGGCCTGGATGCCGCTGGCGCTCTACATCATCAAGGACTCGTCGGTCAGCGGGATCTTCGTGATCTTCATCTGCTCGGTCTGGCCGATGCTGCTCAACACCGCGTTCGGCGTGGCCTCGGTCAAGCGCGAGTGGCTCAACGTGGCGAGCACGCTGGAGGTCAAGCCGCTGCGCAAGGCGTTCCTGGTGATTCTTCCGGCCGCCGCGCCGACCATCCTGACCGGCATGCGCATCAGCATGGGCATCGCGTGGCTGGTGATCGTGGCGGCCGAAATGCTGGTCGGCGGCACCGGCATCGGCTATTTCGTCTGGAACGAGTGGAACAACCTTTCGCTGACCAACGTGATCTTCGCGATCCTGGTGATCGGCGTGGTCGGCATGCTGCTGGATCTCTCTTTTGCCGCATTGCAGCGGAAGGTGACCTATGTCGAGTGAAGTCCTGCTCCGCATCGAAGGGCTGGCCAAGGCATTCGTGCCGGCCAAGCCGGTGTTCGCCGACGTCTCCTTCACGATCGACCGCGGCGAATTCGTCTGCGTGATCGGGCATTCGGGCTGCGGCAAGACGACCATCCTGAAC
>JAQGMX010000340.1 GCA_028292145.1 Variovorax sp. | reverse complement strand
GGTTGACGTATTGATCGAGCGCTCCGTAGAACGTGATCTGCGTCGTCGGCGGTGTAGCGGATTGCGCGAACGACGCGGCACTCGACATTGCCGACAGGGCGAGAAGAAGCGTTTTCGAGCGCGAGGTCATCGGTATGTCTCTGTTATTTGAATAGCCGCGGATGCTAGATATCGGCTTTTCTATCGACAAGCGCCATCTTCTTCAAAATCGCCGCTGATCGACTAAAGTGTCCGATCAGCGGTGATTTGCAGGGTTATCGTGGAGGGAACCGAATGGCCGGCAGCACAGATTTCCAGATCGATCCACGCGACCTGATTGCAGGTCTGGGACGCGGGCTGGCGATCATCGAAGCCTTCAACGGCAGCGAACGGCTGACACCGACCGAGGCAGCCGCACGAACGGGCATTCCCCGCACCGCAGCGCGCCGCTACCTGGAAAGCCTGTGCCATTTCAAGTACGCGCAGACCGACGGCAAGTACTACTGGCTGGCGCCGCGGATTCTCCGCATCGGACAAAGCTATCTGGGCACCGCGCGCCTTCCGCGACTGGTGCGGCCGTTCATCCAGCGCCTGTCGATGACCACCGGCGAAGCCGTCAACGTCTGCGTGCTGGACGATCATGAAGTCTTGTACATCGCGCGCAGCGCCAGCCCGCGGATGGTGCCGATCGGCTACCAGGCTGGCGACCGCGTCCCGGCGCATGCAGTGACGCCGGGGTACGTCCTGCTGTCGGCGCTGAGCCGGCCGGCACTGGAAAAATGGGCCGCCGCGCACGATTTCGCCGGCTATCCGGACAGCGCGCCGGTCGATGCCGCGCAGCTGATCGAAGCCGTTCGGTCGGCGCACACGCTGGGCTACTGGGTGGTGGCCGGTCTGCTCGACCCCGGACTGGGCGGCGTCGCGGTGCCGCTGGTCGACCATCGCGGCATGACGGTCGCCGCCTTGAGCATGACGCTCCAGGTCAGCAACTGGCCGCAGCAAAGGATCATCGACACGCTGGTGCCCGCGCTGCGCGACACCGCGCAGTTGCTGAACGCTTCGATCAGCTAGGCATCCAGTTATCTAGTTATCCGACGACAGCTGCGCTTGCATCCAGCTGCGAAAAGCCATGAGCTTCTCGTTGTCGGTGATCGTTTTCCGGTAGCAAAGGAAATGCATGACCTGCGCGATCCGACGGAAAGACTTCCCTTCCAGAATCACGAGTTCGCCGCGCTCTATTTCCTGCTCGGCAAACCGCGTCGTCTCAAGTGCAATGCCCATTCCGTCCGCGGCGGCCGCGATGGCCATGGAGCCGCGGTCGAAAGACGGGCGCGCGCCGGCCGGCAGCTGGAGTCCGTTCAACTTGCACCAGTCGGCCCACCGAACCGGATTCACCTTGGAGTCGATCAGGGTGAAGCGCAACAGATCGTTGGGCGTCCGCAGCCTGCCGCCTTCGAGGAGGCGCGGCGAACACATGGGCACCGTCGGCTCCAGTCCGAGCGGTTCGACGATCACGTTATGGCGCGTCGGCGGCGGACCGTAGGCGATGTCGACGTCGATATCGGTGGCTTTGGAAAGATCGACGGGTTCGGCGCTCGACGACAGGCGGATGACGATCGACGGATGCGCCGCCATGAACTGCGGCAGGCGCGGACCGAGCCAGGTGGAGGCGAAGCTCGGCGAACAGTGCACGGCCAGTTCACTGCGCGATTCGACCGGGCCCAGCTCGGCGCACGCATCCTCGATCTGGTCGAAGGCCGGGCTTAGCCGGTCGAGGAGCCGCTGGCCGTCGGCCGTCAGGGTCACCTTGCGGACTTCGCGCAGGAAAAGCGCCCGACCGAACCAGGTTTCGAGCGCGCGCACCTGATGGCTGATGGCCGAAGGCGTCAGGTGCAGTTCGTCGCCGGCCTGCCTGAATCCGCCAAGCCGGGCCGCAGCCTCGAAAGCCCGCAAGGCAAAGAAAGAAGGTAAGCGGCGCATGGGCGGGAAGCATAGGTGAATCCGGCTCACCCGTCGGCAAACCTTTGTCCTTTGTCAGGAAAGCCGTCGCTTTGCATGATCTGTCTTCCACGAATCCCACAAATCCTACGAATCGACCAGGAGACAACCACATGCTCGACACCCGCAAACGCATCTCGGTCTACCAGCCCGAACAGCAAGGCCTCATCTTTCCGGAAGTTCCGACTTTCACCAGCCACGCCGAAGAGCGCAAATACCTGAAGGAACACCTCGTGGCAGCCTGCCGCGCCTTCGCGCTGCAGGGCTTCGACTATGGTTTCGCCGGCCATCTGACGATCCGCGACCCGGAGCGGCCGCACCTGTACTGGACCAACCCGATGGCGGTCCATTTCTCGCTGGTGAAGGTGTCGAACCTGATCCTGGTCGACCATGAAGGCACGGTGGTCGAGGGCGACTACGCGGTGAATCGTGCCGGCTTCGTGCTGCACGCCGCCGTGCACGACGCCCACCCGGACATCCTCGCGATGTGCCACGCGCACACGGTTTACGGCACCGCTTTCGCATCGCTCGGCAAGAAACTCGAACCGATCACGCAGGACGCTGCCGCTTTCTTCGAGGACCACGCGGTGATCGGCGACGAGGCGGGCCAGGTGGCGGTCGAGAAAAAGGCCGGCAACAAGGTCGCCAATGCTTTCGCCGGCGTAAAGGCCGCCATCCACCAGAACCACGGCCTGCTCACGGCCAGCCGCCACAGCATCGATGCCGCGGCGTTCTGGTTCATCGCGCTCGAACGTTGCTGCCAGCAACAGTTGCTGATCGACGCCACCGGCATCCAGCCGACGCTGGTCACGCCCGAACGCGCGCGCTACAGCCGCGAGCACGTCGGCAGCGAATTCATCGGCTGGCTGCATTTCCAGACGCTGTACGACCAGATCGCGAAGACGCAGCCGGACATGTTCGACTGAACGGAATCTTTCGGAAACTTTCCGAACTGCGCGGCTGAATAAAATAAAAACAACTGGAGACTCAATGACGACTACAACCCTGCCGCGCGGGGCGGCTGCCCACGCGGGCACCGCCGCCGAAGACGCCGCCTATGCGCGCGTGACCTGGCGCCTTCTTCCCCTGCTTTTCCTCTGCTACGTCGCGGCCTACCTCGACCGCGTCAACGTCGGCTTCGCGAAGCTGCAGATGCTCAACGATCTGAAGTTCAGCGAGTCGATCTACGGCCTGGGCGCCGGCATCTTCTTCATCGGCTACTTCATCTTTGAGGTGCCGAGCAACCTGATGCTGCACCGCTTCGGCGCGCGCAAATGGATCGCGCGGATCATGATCAGCTGGGGCGTGATCTCCGGCTGCATGATGTTCGTGCAGACGCCGACGTCGTTCTACATCCTGCGGTTTTTCCTGGGTGTGGCCGAAGCCGGGTTCTTCCCCGGCATCATCCTGTACCTCACCTACTGGTATCCGGCCGCGCGCCGCGCCAAGGTCACCTCGCTGTTCATGACCGGCATTCCGATGGCCGGCGTGATCGGCGGGCCGCTGTCGGGCTGGATCCTGACCGCCTTCGACGGCGCGCAGGGCATGGCCGGCTGGAAATGGCTGTTTTTGCTCGAAGCGATACCGTCAGTACTGCTCGGCGTGGTGGTGCTGGTGGCACTCAAGGACAAGATTGCCGACGCCGGCTGGCTGAGCGCCGACGAGAAGAAGATGCTTCAGAGCAACATCGACGCCGACGGAGCGCATATCGAGGACCACTCGGCATCAGGCGCCTTCCGCAACCCGAAAGTCTGGGTGCTGAGCGCGGCCTACTTCGGCTTCATCATGGGGCTGTATGGCGTGGGCTTCTGGCTGCCGTCGCTGGTCAAGGCGTCGGGCGTGGCGAACACCACCACCATCGGCTTCCTGGTGGCGATTCCCTACGCGGCGGCCGTGGGCTGCATGATCTGGACCAGCCGCCATTCCGACCGAACGGGCGAACGTCGCTGGCACATCGCAATTCCGGCCATCGCAGGCGCTGTCGGCCTGGTGGCAAGCACGCTGGTGCCGCAAACGCCGCTCTGGGCCATCGTCACGCTGACGATCGCGACCATGGGCATCCTGACCGGACTGGCGCAATTCTGGTGCCTGCCGCCGGCGTTCCTGGGCGGTGCGGCGGCGGCAGCCGGTATTGCTCTGATCAATTCGGTCGGCAATCTGGCCGGATTCGTGAGCCCGTTCATCGTGGGCTGGATCAAGGACGTGACCGGCAGCACCAACAACGGCTTGTTCGTGATCGCGGCAAGCCTGATCGTGGGCGGCGCGATCGTGCTGTCGATGTCGAAGCGCGTCGTCAACCGCTGACCTGAAGCGCAGGAAGCCCGCCGGGCTCCCCGCGCTCCAGACGGTCAGGCGTTCAGGCGGTCAGCGCGCTTTTGACCGCACGGTCCCAATGGCGGTGTGCCGTCATGTCGGCGATGAAGCCCTGCGCAAGATCGGACGGCTGGCTTGCCAGGCTCACGCCCGGCACCTTTGCTCCCGGCGTGGC
>JAQGMX010000332.1 GCA_028292145.1 Variovorax sp. | reverse complement strand
TCTACCGCTGCTATGAGCGCACCTACCTCGAACACGGCAACGCGCCTTACCTGAGCCGCGACTTTTTTGCGCGCATGGCAGCCGATCTGCCCGAAGCCTGGCTGCTTTTCATCGCCGAGCGCGACGGTCATCCGATCGCTGCGAGCCTGATCGCGCTGTCGACGGACGGCGATCCCGAAGCGCCGCCGGTGGCTTACGGCCGATATTGGGGTGCGCTGGAGCGTGTCGATTGTTTACATTTCGATGCCTGCTACTACCAGCCGCTCGAATGGTGCATCGCCAACGGCGTGCAGCGCTTCGAAGGTGGCGCGCAGGGCGAACACAAAATGGCGCGCGCCTTGATGCCGGTCAAGACGACCAGCGCGCACTGGCTGGCACATCCGGCTTTTTCAGACGCCGTGGAGCGCTTTCTCGAGCGTGAAGGCGCCGGAATCGAAAATTACATGGCGCATCTCGATGAACGCAGCCCGTTCAAGCCAGCGCCCTGACAAACCCTTTATTCAGACTTGCCCCTGCCTTTGATCAGGTTCGAAAAGAATCCGTAGATCGCCATGGCAACCGACGTTTTTGGATGAAGAAATACACGCCATTTATTGTTGAGCAGGTTTTGATTGACAGCTTGGCGCGCAGCGTTGGCAACCGCAGCCGGGTTCAGGCGCGAACCTACGGGCTTCCCACTTTGCGGCTTTTTGGATTGATCGCTGCCATGGGGCGTGACAGGGGCGCCGTCCAAGCCACCGGGACGCGGACCGGGTCCGGCTTTGAGGGCCGGCTGGCCGTCGGTGCCAGGCGGCTCGGTTTGCACCGCGGCGCGATTCCAGTTCGGCAGCGCCTTGCTGACTTCTGCAGCATCGGCGGCTGAATTCAGGCCGACGCCCGATGAAACAGACGGAGTTGTCTTCAGGCCGCTGGCCACTGGATTTGTCATTCTGAATTCCGTTGTTTCCATGCCTTCGGATCGAAGGTGAAGAAGCTTATTTCGCAGCTTCGACAATGAAGCCCGGAATTCTCTGAAATGCGGCGCGCGCCGCACCTGTCAATTACTTACCGTAATTGGCAATGCCGTCCATGATTTCCTTCTTGGCGGAGTCGATGCCTTCCCAGCCGAGAATCTTCACCCACTTGCCGGCTTCCAGATCCTTGTAGTGCTCGAAGAAGTGGCTGATGGCCTTCAGGCGCATCGGGTTCACGTCGTCGATCGAATTCCAGTGGCTGTAGATCGGCAGCACCTTGGTGGTCGGCACGGCAAGCACCTTGCCGTCGACGCCGGCTTCGTCTTCCATCATCAGGATGCCGAGCGGGCGGCATGGGACGACGACGCCCGGCAGCAGCGGGTACGGCGCGATTACCAGCACGTCGACCGGGTCGCCGTCGCCGCTGAGCGTCTGCGGCACGTAACCGTAGTTGGCCGGGTAGTACATCGCGGTGGTCATGAAGCGATCGACGAAGAGCGCGCCCGATTCCTTGTCCACTTCGTACTTGATCGGATCGGAGTTCATCGGGATCTCGATGACCACGTTGAACGAATCTGGGAGATTCTTGCCGGGGGAAACTTTGTCGAATGACATGACTTTTTTCGCTGGAGTTGAGGTTCGAGTAAAGCGAACCCCCGTGAAAACGCGGGCTCGGACAAACCCGAAGTTTACTTTCCGTGCGTCCAGCGAATTGACCGCACTGTGACATTTGCCTGTAAATTGCCTTTGTTGGCCAATCGGCTTTCGTCGTTTTTCGTCGAAAGCTTCGAGGAAGCAACGCGACGGAAGCCATGACCCGTACGCGTTGCGTACCTACAGGAGAAGCAAAGCATGATCGGCAACACCCCTCTCGTCCTCGCCATGGTCTGCGGCCTCATCGCCGTCGGCTACGGCATCTGGGCCCGCAGCTGGATCCTCGCCAAAGACCCCGGCAACGCGCGAATGCAGGAAATCGCCCACGCGATCCAGCAAGGCGCAGCCGCCTACCTGGCCAAGCAGTACCGCGCGATCGCGGTCGTCGGCATTGTGCTGGCGGTGCTGATCGGTCTCTTCCTCGATCTGACCACCGCCGTCGGATTCGTCATCGGCGCGGTGCTGTCGGGCGCCTGCGGTTTCATCGGCATGAACGTCTCGGTGCGGGCCAATGTGCGCACGGCGCAGGCGGCGACCCAGGGCATAGGCCCGGCGCTGGACGTGGCGTTTCGCGGCGGCGCGATCACCGGCATGCTGGTCGTCGGGCTGGGTCTGCTGGGCGTTTCGGGGCTTTTCTGGTTCCTCGCGCGCAACGCGGCACCCGGCGTGCCGCTTGCGACGGTACTGAATCCGCTGATCGGCTTCGCCTTCGGCTCGTCGCTGATCTCGATCTTCGCGCGGCTGGGCGGCGGCATTTTCACCAAAGGCGCGGACGTCGGCGCGGACCTGGTCGGCAAGGTCGAGGCCGGCATCCCCGAAGACGACCCCCGCAACCCGGCCGTGATCGCCGACAACGTGGGCGACAACGTCGGCGACTGCGCCGGCATGGCGGCCGACCTGTTCGAAACCTACGCCGTCACGCTGATCGCGACCATGGTGCTCGGCGCGCTGATGGTGACGGCAGCGCCGGTCAACGCCGTGTTGTATCCGCTGGCACTTGGCGGCGTTTCGATCGTCGCGTCGATCGTCGGCTGTTTCTTCGTCAAGGCGTCGCCGGGCATGGTCAACGTGATGCCGGCGCTCTACAAGGGGCTGGCGGTGGCGGGTGCGCTGTCGCTGATCGCCTTCTGGTTCGTCACGGCGTGGCTGATTCCCGACAACGCCATCGCGCCGACGGGCAGCGCGCTCAAGCTTTTCGGCGCCTGTTTCGTCGGCCTGGCGCTGACGGCTGCGCTGGTCTGGATCACCGAGTACTACACCGGCACGCAGTACAAGCCGGTGCAGCACATCGCGCGGGCGTCGACCACCGGGCACGGCACCAACATCATCGCGGGGCTGGGTGTGTCGATGCGCTCGACCGCATGGCCGGTGATCTTCGTCTGCATCGCAATACTGGCTTCCTATTCGCTGGCCGGGCTCTACGGCATCGCGATCGCGGCGACGTCGATGCTGAGCATGGCCGGCATCGTGGTCGCGCTCGACGCCTATGGCCCGATCACCGACAACGCCGGCGGCATCGCCGAAATGGCCGAATTGCCGCCGAGCGTGCGCGCCGTCACCGATCCGCTGGACGCCGTCGGCAACACGACGAAGGCCGTGACCAAGGGCTATGCCATCGGCTCCGCGGGCCTGGCGTCGCTCGTGCTGTTCGCCGACTACACGCATAAGCTGGAAACGTACGGCCAGGCGATCACCTTCAACCTGAGCGACCCGATGGTGATCGTCGGGCTCTTCATCGGCGGGCTGATCCCGTACCTGTTCGGCGCGATGGCGATGGAAGCGGTCGGACGCGCGGCGGGTGCGGTGGTGGAGGAAGTGCGGCGCCAGTTCCGCGAGATCCCGGGAATTATGGAAGGTACGGCCAAGCCCGAATACGGCAAGGCGGTCTCGATGCTGACCGGCGCTGCCATCAAGGAAATGATGATTCCGTCACTTTTGCCGGTGGTGGTACCGATCGCGGTCGGGTTGCTGCTCGGCCCGAAGGCGCTGGGCGGCCTGCTGATGGGCACCATCGTCACCGGGCTGTTCGTGGCGATCAGCATGTGCACCGGAGGCGGCGCTTGGGACAACGCCAAGAAATACATCGAGGACGGCCACCATGGCGGCAAGGGCTCGGAAGCGCACAAGGCCGCAGTCACCGGCGACACGGTCGGCGACCCCTACAAGGACACTGCCGGCCCGGCCGTGAATCCGCTGATCAAGATCATCAACATCGTCGCGCTGCTGATCGTGCCGCTGGTGGTGAAATTCCATGGCGGCTGATGCCGCCAGCGTCGCTGGTTTATTCGAGCTTGGCGCCGGATGCCGCGACGATGCCCTTCCATTTCTGGAAATCGTCGGTCACGAGCGCCGAGAAAGCCTGCGGCGTCATGGGACGCGCTTCGGCGCCCTGGGCATGGATCGCTTCCTTCATCTCCGGCAGCATGAGTTGTTTGTTGACGGCCGCGTTGACGGTGGCGATCACGTCCTTCGGCGTTCCTGCCGGCATGAAAAGCCCGTACCAGGAACTGACGTCGAAATCCTTGAGCGCCGTTGATTCGGCGATGGTCGGCACGTCCGGCAGCGAAGGGCTGCGCTTGGCGGACGTCACGGCCAGCGCGCGCAGCTTGCCCGCCTTGACCTGCGACATGGCCGACGGAATCGACGACACCATCATCGACACCTGACCGCTGATCGTGTCGATCACGGCCGGATTCGAGCCCTTGTACGGCACGTGCGAGATCTTGATGCCCGCCGCCAGCTTGAACATCTCGCCGACCAGGTGCGTCGTCGTGCCGTTGCCGGGACTGCCGTAGGTGATGGTGTCGGGCGCGGCCTTGGCTGCGGCGATGACATCAGCCATGTTCCTGAACGGCGAACCGGCCGCCGTCACGATGACCAGCGGCGAGTCGGCGACCATCGCGACCGCCGCCAGGTCCTTCGAGGGGTCGTAGCTCACCTTGTAGAGCCACGGCGCGACGGCCAGATTGTCCTTCTGGCCCATGACCATCTCGTAGCCGGTCGCGGGCTGGCGCACGGCCTCGGAAATGCCGATGGTGCCGCCGGCGCCCGGCTTGTTGTCGATGACGATCGTCCATTTCGTCGCTTCGGACACGCGCGTGCCGACGATGCGGGCCAGGATGTCGGTGCCGCCGCCCGGCGGGAACGGCACGATCATGCGAATCGGCTTGTTCGGATAGCTTGTGGCGGACGCAGTCTGGGCGGAAACCTGCAGCGGCAGCAGCGCCAGGGCGGGAAGCGTCGAAATTGCCAGCAGCGGCAACAGTTTGCGGATCATTCGGTGTCTCCATCGTCGGCGCGGAACGAGCGCCGGACGCAGTGTCTCGGGTCGCCGAGTCTAATGGAGCCGCATCCGATCGCCGCCTGCCCGATCAGTTCAGGCGCAGGCTGTGCGGTATGTGGGCGCCCTGCTCCGCGCGCAGCGGGATGCCCTGGAGCGTGTCGAAATCGGAAGCGGCTTCTGGCACCCGCATTTCGTCGAACCCGTGCAGCAGCGCGACCCAGCGACCGGCAGGAGAACTCGCCGGCTCGTCGTTGCAGAATGCGCCGTCGCGCAGATAGAAGGTTTCGCCCGTCGGGCGTTCGGCATGAAGTTCGGCAAGCCGCGTGATCGGAAATGCATAGGTCACGAGCTTCTCCCGCGTCTTGCCGTCCTTCCCACCGCAGCTGAACAGCCCTTCCGCAGCCACGACAACGCAGGAACCCTCGATGTGAGACTCGACCTGCGCGCCGTTTCGCCAGACGCCGTTCGGCAGGCGAACCCGCACCTTGTCGATGACCAGATCACGCTGCCTATTGATGCCGGTGATCGGCGGGACCAGCGACCGGAGTTGCCTCAAGCGATCCACGAAGCTGTCGTCGATGACGAAATGAACGGAATGGGTTGCACCGCCCGATCGTTTGACGACCTGCATGATGACTTGGCGCGCATTGTTCACAGTGAATCTCCAGCTGAACGACGAAAAGGTCGTTGACACAGGCTGTTACATAGCCCTTATGGATTTCACCCTAGCGCAGCGTCGAATTCAAGTACCCGTTTTGATTACACGCCGTCGAGTTCCTCGGCCAGCGCCTTGCAGGAGGGTGCGCAGACGCTCTGCGACTTGCCCAAAACCTGGCGGGTCCGCATCTGCGAACGCAGGCGGTGCTTGCCGCACATGAAGCACGACATCGTCGCGCCGCTGAATGACGCCGAGGCGCGAAACGGCGATCCGGACGGCTTTGATTTGTAGCGAAGACCGTCGGCCACAACGGCAGTTTTCACATCGGGCTTGGACATTCTTGGAATCCTGGTTGAGTTTGTTGACAGGACGCGTCGCCTGCTCGATGCCCGTATTTTGGACGATGCACCGGAATTGCAAGGTCCGGGCCACCCATGCCGGCGGCAATGCCTTTGTGTCCAAATCCTCTTAATATGGCTTCCATGCAACTCAACTACATCGCCAACGCCTCGGTTCCGTCGTCTTCGGGCCGCACCCTCCCCGTCATCGATCCGTCCGACGGCGAGCAGTTCGACGAGATCCAGCGCAGCAACGCGGACGACATCGACACCGCCGTGCGCGCGGCCCGCGATTGCTTCGAAGGCGTGTGGCACAAGGTCAGCGCGGCCGAGCGCGGACGTCTGCTCTACAAGCTGTCGCAGAAGATCGCCGCGCATGTCGACGAACTCGCGTTGCTCGAGCAGCGCGACTGCGGCAAGCCGGTCAAGCAGGCGCGTGCCGATGCGCTGGCGCTGGTGCGGTATTTCGAGTTCTATGCCGGCGCCTGCGACAAGTTCCACGGCGAAACCATTCCCTACCTCGACGGCTACAGCGTCTTCACCTGGCGCGAGCCGCACGGCGTGACCGGCCACATCGTGCCGTGGAACTATCCGATGCAGATCTTCGGCCGCTGCGTCGGCGGCGCGCTGGCTGCGGGCAACGTCTGCGTGGTCAAGCCGGCCGAAGACGCCTGCCTTTCGGTCATCCGCGTGGCACAGCTTGCGGCGGAGATCGGCTTTCCGGCCGGCGCGATCAACATCGTGACCGGCTACGGCCATGAAGTCGGCGATGCGCTGGCCCGGCATGAAGGCATCGATCACATCAGCTTCACCGGCAGCCCGAAGATCGGCACGCTGATCCAGCAGATCGCGGCCGAGCGGCACTGCCCGGTCACGCTGGAACTGGGCGGCAAGAGCCCGCAGATCCTGTTTGCCGACGCCGACATCGGCGCCGCGGTTCCGGTACTCATCAATGCCATCGTGCAGAACGCCGGCCAGACGTGTTCGGCCGGTTCGCGCGTACTGATCCAGCGCGGCATCTATGAATCAGTGCTCGACCGGCTCGGCAAGGCGTTCGAAGCGCTGCGTGTCGGCCCGGCCGCGATGGACCTCGACGTCGGCCCGCTGATCCGGCAGACGCAGCAGCAGCGCGTCTGGGATTTCCTGTCCGATGCGCAGGTTGCCGGCATCCCGATGGTGGCGCAGGGCGTGGTCGTCGACGAAGCGCCGGAAACCGGCTTCTATCAGGCGCCGACCCTGCTGCGCGATGTGCCCGTCAACCATCGGTTGGCGCAGGAGGAAGTCTTCGGGCCGGTGCTCGCGGCGATGTCTTTCGGCGACGAAGACGAAGCGGTGGCGCTGGCCAATGCGACGCAATTCGGGCTGGTTGCCGGTGTCTGGACGGAGAACGGCGCGCGCCAGTTCCGCATGGCCAAGCGCGTGCGCGCCGGTCAGGTCTTCATCAATAACTATGGTGCTGGCGGCGGCGTCGAGTTGCCGTTCGGCGGCGTCAAGTCATCGGGCTACGGCCGTGAAAAGGGCTTCGAGGCGCTTTATGGCTTCACGACGCTGAAGACGGTCGCGGTCAAGCACGGCTGACGGCCGACGGCCCGCCTGCTGCGGCATTGACCTCAGGATGTGTCGGTCGGGGTGCTTCGGGTAAATTGCCCTTCCCCCCGACGCCCAGCAATGACAGAAACCTTCGTTCCCCTCGCCGACATCCGCCGTGCGCGCCGTGTGCCCGGCCCGACTTCTCCTGTTCCGGCGACCGGAATCCTTCTCGATCGCCTGGGCCGTCCGCTCACCGACCTGCGCATCAGCGTGACCGATCGCTGCAACTTCCGCTGCAGCTACTGCATGCCGAAGGAAGTGTTCGACAAGAACCACCGCTACGTTCCGCACGCCGATCTGCTCAGTTTCGAGGAAATCACCCGGCTGGCGCGGCTGTTCGCGGCCCACGGCGTGCGCAAGCTGCGCCTGACCGGCGGCGAGCCGCTGCTGCGCAAGAACCTCGAAGCGCTGATCGCGCAACTCGCCGAATTGCGCACGCCCGACGGTCATCCGCTCGACCTGACGCTGACGACCAACGCCTCGTTGCTGGCCCGCAAGGCCGCTGCCTTGAAGGCGGCAGGCCTGTCGCGCGTGACGATCAGCCTCGATGCGCTCGACGATGCCGTGTTCCGGCGCATGAACGATGTCGATTTTCCGGTCGACGACGTGCTGGCCGGCATCGCGGCGGCACGCGAAGTAGGACTTGGGCCGATCAAGGTCAACATGGTCGTCAAGCGCGGGACGAACGACCACGAAATCCTGCCGATGACCCGCTATTTCCGCGGCACCGGCGTCGTGCTGCGCTTCATCGAATACATGGACGTCGGCGCCACCAACGGCTGGCGGATGGACGAAGTGCTGCCCTCCGCCGACGTGGTCCGGCGCATCGGCGACGAATTTCCGCTGGTGCCGATCGAGGCGACTGCTGTCGGCGAAACCGCACAACGCTGGGCCTACGCAGACGGCCAGGGCGAGATCGGCGTCATCAGCAGCGTGACGCAGGCTTTTTGCGGCGATTGCAGCCGTGCGCGGCTTTCGACCGAGGGCAAGCTGTATCTGTGCCTGTTCGCAGGAGCCGGGCACGACCTGCGCCCGTTGCTTCGCGCGGACGAAAGTGCGGGTCAAGAGGTCGCAAGCGATGCGCAGATCCTGTCCGAGATCGGGCACATCTGGCAGGGTCGCGCCGACCGGTATTCGGAACTCCGCGCTCTGCGTGCGCCCGAGGCGCCGCGCGCCGAAGGCGACGCGCCAGCGCCGCGACGCGTCGAGATGAGCTACATCGGCGGGTGACGGGCGGATGAAGATCTCGGCGCAACACGTCACCGGCCTTGTGCTTGCGGGCGGGCGTGGAACGCGGATGGGCGGCGTCGACAAGGGCCTGCAGCTGTTTGAAGGAAATCCGCTCGCGCTGCATGCATTGCGCCGCCTTAGGCCACAGGTCGCGGGCGTGGCCGTCAATGCCAATCGCAACCTGCCGGCCTACGAAGCTTTCGATGTACCGGTCTGGCCAGACGGACTGGCCGACTATCCAGGTCCGCTGGCCGGCTTTCTGAGCGGCCTTTCGCACTGCCCGACGCCGTGGCTGTTGACCGTTCCGTGCGATACGCCGCGGTTTCCGACGGATCTGGCGGCACGCATGATCGACGCGCTGCTCGATTCCGACGATGCGCAGATCGCCATTGCCGCAGCGCCGGAAGCGGACCGCCAGGGCGTCGTCGCTCTGCGCGCGCAACCCGTGTTCTGCCTGCTTCCGACCGCGCTGCTCGGCAGCCTGTCGCTTTTCACCGGGCAAGGCGGACGAAAGATCGACGCATGGACGGCGCAACATCGCTGCGTTGGAGTGCCATTCGATCGACCGGAGGACGATCCGATCGCTTTTGCCAACGCCAACACCCTGGCTGAACTCTACGCGCTGGAAGCCGACGGAGCGCCGCGATGAACCGTATCGCCGGCATCGCCGCAACGCTGGCCGGCTACGACCCCGATGCGATGAGCGTGGACGAAGTCGGGACGTTTCTCGAAAAACTGATCGGCGACAGGTCGGTCAGCGCTTCCGAAGTGCTGCCGTTGCGCGAGGCGCTCGGGCGCATTCTGGCCGACGACGTGATCTGCCCGGTCGACGTTCCGCCGCACGACAACGCGGCCATGGACGGCTACGCCTTCCACGGTACGGCGCTCTCCGCGCGCTCCGTCAAGGGCGATGTGCAACTGCGCGTTGTCAGCACGGCATTGGCGGGCGCCGCATGGCAAGGCACGGTCGGCGCCGGCGAAGCGGTGCGCATCACCACGGGCGCCGTCATGCCGAACGGGCTGGACACGGTCGTACCCAAGGAATTCTGCTTGGTCGACGGCGAATACGTGCGATTCCCAGCCTCCGCATTGCGCTGCGGCGCCAACCGCAGGCGTGCCGGCGAAGACCTGAAAGCCGGCACGCCCGCGCTGGCGAAAGGTTCGCTGATCGGGCCAGCCGCGCTGGGCCTCGTCGCCAGCCTGGGACTCACAACGCTGCCGGTGCTGCGCCGCCTGCGCGTCGCCTATTTCTCCACCGGCGACGAAATCATGAGTCCGGGCGATGCGCCGCGCGAAGGCGCCGTGTACGACAGCAACCGCTACACCGTGTTCGGCTTGCTCACGCGGCTGGGCTGCGAAATCGTCGACATCGGCCAGGTCCGCGACGATCCGGCCGCGCTCGTGGCGGCATTGCGGATCGCGGCGCTGACGGCGGATGCCATCGTCACCAGCGG
>JAQGMX010000047.1 GCA_028292145.1 Variovorax sp. | reverse complement strand
CGCATTCGGGCGGCATCTACGCGATGCAGGCCTTCAACCAGCAGGAGAAGTTCATCGTGATGGCCTACTCCAGCACGCCGAAGATCACCGAGACCGGCAACAAGCTGACCATCCGCATCCCGCCGACATTCGACTCGTACATCGAGCCCTTCACCGCCTACGAGATGAAGAAGTACGGCAAAAAGGTCGGCATGCTGCCGGGCGACCATGAGTACGCCAAGAACTGGTCGGCGCTGTTCGAACCGGCCTGGATCAAGGCCGGCGGCACCGTCGTCTCGAACAATCCGATGTCGTACAACCGCTCGGCCGACTTCTACAGCGGCGTGAGCCGTGTGCTGGCCGAAAAGCCCGATGTGCTGTTCATCGGCGGCCCGTCGGAGCCGACCGCGCTGGTCGCGAAGCAAGCGCGCGAACTCGGCTTCAAGGGTGGCTTCCTGATCATGGATCAGGCCAAGCTCGACGAGATGGCGAAGGTCACCGGCGGCCTCGCGCCGCTCGAAGGTTCGATCGGTGTGCTGCCGGTGTCCTATGACGAACGCGTCGGCCCGAAGACCTTCGCCGCCGCCTATCGCAAGGCCTACGGCGCCGACAAGGACCCGACCACCGAGTCTTCCTACAACTACACGTTGACGCACGCCTTGGCCATCGCGATGAAGCTGGCCGGCACGACGACCGACGCCGCCGCCATCCGCGCGAAGATCGGCGACGCGCTGGCGCAACTGCCCAAGGAAACCAACGCCGGCGACTTCAAGGGCATCGACGCTGTCGGCGGCACCATCCTGAATCCGGTGGTGGCGACCGTCGAAGGCGGAAAAATCAAGCCGGCCGCGCTGAACGAACTCGGAAAATGACGCGCCGACGGGGTCCGATCAGTCGATCGCGACCTTGCCGTCCTTCACCAGCTTCGCGAACTTGACGGTTTCATCATCGATGCGCTTCGCCATCTGGTCGGGCGTGCCGCCGATCGGCTCTGCGCCGATGGCTTCCATGCGCTGGGCGAAGTCCGGCGACGCGACGATCTTCGCCGTCTCGGCACTCAAGCGCGCGACCACATCCTTCGGCGTCGCGGCAGGCGCCAGCACGCCGAACCAGGTGCCGATGTCGAAGTCCTTCAGCCCTGCTTCCTGGAGCGTCGGCACGTCCGGCAGCACCGACGAGCGCTTGGCCGTCGTCACCGCCAGCGGACGCAGCTTGCCGCCCTTGATGTGCTGCAGCACCGGCGTGATGGTGTCGAAGGACATCGCGACCTGACCGCCGAGCAGATCGGTCGTGAGCGGCCCGCTGCCCTTGTAGGGAACGTGCAGCAGCGTGGTGCCGGTGCTGGCCTGGAACTGCGTGCCGATCAGGTGCTGCGCCGTGCCGTTGCCGTTCGATCCGTAGGCCAGCTTCTCCGGTGCGGCCTTGGCGAGCGCGACCAGTTCGGCGACATTCTTCGCCGGCGTCAGCGCTGCATTCACGACCAGGACGTTGGGCACCATCGCGACCAGCGTGATCGGCGCCAGATCCTTCTGGAAGTCGTAGGGCAGCTTCTTGTAGACGCTGGTCGCGATGGTGTGATGCACCGCGCCCATCAGCAGCGTGTAGCCGTCCGGCTTGGCCTTGGCGACGTAGTCGGCGCCGAGCGTGGCGCCGGCACCGGGCTTGCTCTCGACCACGACCGGCTGGCCGAGGCTCTGCGACAGCTTTTCGGCCAGGGCGCGTGCGAGCACGTCGGTCGTACCGCCGGCCGGGAACGGCACCACCAGGCTGATCGGGCGTGTCGGCCATGCGGTCTGGGCGCCAGCGAGTGCTGCGGCGCCGAGCCCCAGAGCCATCAGACAGGCTTTCGCGACATAAGAATTCGTCATTGTTTTGTCTCCGTTTTTCTTTGGGGATCGGCTCAGCCGCCGATGTGCGCGCAGACGGCGCGGGTGACCTGCTCGGTCGTGGCCTTGCCTCCGAGATCGCCGGTGTGCAACGCCGGGTTGGACGTGACGTGCTCGACGGCGCGCATCACGCGGGCGGCGGCCTCGTGCTCGCCCAGGTGCTCCAGCAGCATGACGACCGACCAGAAGGTGCCGACCGGGTTTGCGAGCCCCTTGCCCATGATGTCGAAGGCGGAACCGTGGATCGGCTCGAACATCGACGGATAGCGGCGCTCCGGGTCGATGTTGCCGGTGGGCGCGATGCCCAGGCTGCCGGCCAGCGCGGCGGCGAGGTCGCTGAGGATGTCGGCATGCAGGTTGGTCGCGACCAGCGTGTCGAGCGTGGCCGGCCTGTTGACCATGCGCGCAGTGGCCGCATCGACCAGTTCCTTGTCCCAGGTGACGTCCGGGAATTCTTTCGAGATCTGCACCGCGATCTCGTCCCACATCACCATCGCGTGACGCTGCGCGTTGCTCTTGGTGACCACCGTCAGCAGTTTGCGCGGACGCGACTGCGCAAGTTTGAAGGCGAACCGCATGATGCGTTCGACGCCGGCGCGCGTCATCATGCTGACGTCGGTCGCGGCCTCGATCGGATGGCCCTGGTGCACGCGACCGCCGACGCCGGCGTATTCACCCTCGGAGTTCTCGCGCACGATCACCCAGTCGAGCTGGTCCGGCGTGCAGCGCTTGAGCGGGCCGTCGATGCCGGGCAGGATGCGCGTCGGACGCACGTTGGCGTACTGGTCGAAGCCCTGGCAGATCTTCAGGCGCAGGCCCCACAGCGTGATGTGGTCGGGGATGTGCGGATCGCCGGCCGAACCGAACAGGATCGCGTCCTTGTCGCGCAGCGCGTCGAGGCCGTCGGCCGGCATCATTTCGCCGTGCGCGCGGTACCAGTCGCCGCCCCAGCCGAAGTCCTCGAACTCGAACCTCAGGCTGCCGCCGGAAGCAGCGGACAGCGCCTCCATGACCTGCCGGCCGGCGGGGATCACTTCCTTGCCGATGCCGTCTCCGGGAATGGTTGCGATGCGGTAGCTGGTCATGGAATCTCCTTGGTTGATCGACCCACTGTAGGATTCACTGCAGCCTTCGATTCATGGTCGAAGTCAATCGATCGTTAACCTGAGTTCAACAATTCGTTGTCCATGATGTCCCCGATCCAGCCAGCAGAACTGGGCTTTTTTTCGACGCTTGCCGCAAGCGGCAGCCTGAGCGCGGCGGGCCGCGAACTCGGCATCAGCACGCCCGCTGTCAGCAAGCGGCTGGCGCAGATGGAAACACGCCTGGGCGTGGCCCTGCTCAACCGCACCACGCGCCGCATGAGCCTCACGCCGGAGGGCGAGCTGTACGTCGAGCATGCGCGCCGCATACTTGCGGAAATCGACGACCTGACGCAGCTGCTGGGTGAGGCAAAGGCAGAGCCGCGTGGCCTGCTGCGCGTGAATGCGACGCTGGGTTTCGGGCGCAGCCATGTCGCGCCGTTGATCTCGAAGTTCGCGCGCAAGCATCCGCAGGTCGAGGTGCAGCTGCAGCTGTCGGTCAATCCGCCGGCGTTGGCCGACGAAGCCTTCGATGTCTGCATCCGCTTCGGCGCGCCGCCCGACACCCGCGTGATCGCGCGGCGCATCGCGTCGAACCGACGGCTGCTTTGCGCTTCGCCCGCCTATCTCGCGCGTGCAGGCACGCCGAAGCTGCCGCAGGATCTCGCGCGCCACTCGTGCATCGGCATTCGGCAGGGCGACGAGGCCTACGGCATGTGGCGCCTGACCTCCGGACGCGGCGCCGCGCAACGCACCGAAAGCATCAAGACGCGCGGCACGTTGAGCACCAACGACGGCGAGATCGCGGTGAACTGGGCGCTCGACGGCCACGGCATCCTGATGCGCGCCGAATGGGACATCGCGCGCTACCTGCGCAGCGGCCGGCTGGTGCCGGTACTGCCGGGCTACCGCACGCCGGATGCCGACATCTACGCGGTGTGGCCGCAACGGCACCAGTTGTCGGCGCGGGTGCGGGCGTTCGTGGATTTCGCGGCTGCGGAGATGGTTGCGTGAGCCCGCTACCTCAGGCAGCGGGCATGGCCTGCAGCAACCTTGCGGACCTGACAAGGCCATCGAGAATTCGGCCGGAGACGTCGGACGGAAAGCCAGCCGGCAATCGGGCGCCGATCCGGTCGACGACGCCTGGCGTCGCCTTCAATACCCGCTCGATCAGCACCTCTGCATCGGGTCCGAAATGGCACTTCTGTGCCATGGCGTTGAAATGGCGCCGCTGGATGTCCTTGAACCGGTAATGCTTGTTCTTGCCGGAAAGCGCCATCGCCAGCTTGGCGTCGTGCAGCGAGAACTGATTCGGCTTTTTGCCTTCCACCGGCCAGATCGACATCACGTCGTAGATCGGCGTGAGCCTGTAGCGGCCTTCCGGCAGCAGCGCGATGCTGAAATTCTTCGCATGGCCGTCGGGCGCGCCGAGCATCCAGAACAGCAGCTGCACGGTGATGAGCGTGCCCAGGTCTTCTTTCGCGTGCACCGAAAGACGCAGCACGTTCGCCAGGTCGATCATTCCGGGGCCACCGTCGGCCTCGTACTTGAGATGCGGCGGCTTGCCGAGCGCCTGGCAGAAATCCTCCTGCGGCAGGCGCAACAGCCAGTTGCCGGACGGATGCATCCGGCGGTCGAAGCGCTCGACCGCCAGCACCTTCTGGGCACCGAACTTGAGCATGGCCGTGAGCGGCACCGGAACGCCGTATTCCTGCAGAATGTTTAGGCACAGCCACTCGTTCTCGACGGAGGTAGTGAAGTCGGCCTTGCGATGGCCGACAAGGCCGAGCGGCAACTTCAGGATGTGCGTGGTGGGCGTCGCACCGACGGGTCGCAGCCACTGCCCCTCGTGCCAAAGGAGCGCGGTTTTTTCCTGGGCGCCGGCCAGCGAGATGCGGAGCTCGTCTTCGGGCGTCGAGCGGCCACCCGCGCCACCGGGGTCGACCGTTTGCTGCAACAGGCGTTCGACCGCGCTCTCGTCCATCTGTACGCCGTCGATATGCTCGACGTCGGTGGGGCGCTCGTCCTCGCCCAGCAGCTGGATGGCACCGACGCAGTCGCGACCGATGGCTTGCAGGAGCGCGAAGGCGTCCGTCGTCTGCGTACGGAATCGACGCGCGATCCGGTCGCGGATCGGCTGGCTGTCGGGCAGGAGATTGTCGAAATAGTTTCGGACGACGGCGCCCCGGTGCACGGCACCGCGCAGCAGTGGAAGCGACAGCGAGAGCGGACGCCCCTCGGGCGAAGCGAGCCAGTCTTCGTCGTAGCGCAACTCGTCGTTGCCGCCCACCAGGATGCGCCAGCTGCCGACACGTTGGCCGTTGGCCCAGAGGGAAAGCGATTGCGTGTGCGATTTTCGACCCATGTTCACCAGCCCGGGGGTGTCGGCTCGGCAACCATCAGCTGGTGTGCGGCCGGCCGCGATCCGACCATGATTTCCATGTCGAGCACGCCGAAGATGGCCAGCAGCTGCGCCATGCTGATCGAGCCCGGGTTGAGCTCCATGTGCGACATGCGGCTCTGGCTGATGCCAAGGCGTTGAGCCAGGTCCGCCTGCGACAGACCCGCCTCTTTGCGAGCGGCCTTCAGAAGGAGACCAAGCTGCGTGGGGGTCGAAAGAACCTGTCGCATGGTTTAGCTCTCAAGTGGGTAAATGCGATTTTACCTCTCAGGTCGCTAAACTCCTATTTACCCATGATGCAGCTATATGCAGCTCAGTCGTTTCCGCCCAGCACCGCACCGACCAGCCACACATTCGCCACCAAAATTACCGCGAACAGCGACCACACCGCCACCTGGGTGACCCTACCGTTCGCGAACGCACCCATCAACTGCCGGTCGCTGGTGAACTTCACCAACGGCCAGATCGCGAACGGCAGCTGGAAGCTCAGCACCACCTGGCTCAGAACCAGCATCTTCCCGATGCCGCCGTCGCCGAACCACCAGACGCCGACAAAAGCAGGTACCAGCGCAAGCCCGCGCGTGATCAGGCGGCGCTGCCAGCAGGGAATCTTCATGTCGAGAAAACCCTCCATCACGATCTGCCCTGCGATGGTGCCGGTGAAGGTCGAGCTCTGGCCCGATGCCAACAGCGCGATGCCGAACAGCGTCGCCGCGAAAGCACTGCCGACCAGCGGTTCGATCAGGTGATAGGCGTCCTCGATGCTGGCGACCTCGCGGTGGCCGCTCGAATGAAAGGCGCTGGCAGCCAGCACCATGATCGCGGCGTTGACGAGCAGCGCGAGCGTCAGTGAAATGATCGCGTCCCAGGTGCAGAAGCGGATCGCCTCGCGCCGCGCGACATCGGTGTCGGCGAAGAGCCGTGTCTGCACGATGGACGAGTGCAGATACAGGTTGTGCGGCATCACGGTGGCGCCGACGATGCCGATCGCCAGGTAGAGCGCGCCGGGCTGCTGCAGCCGTTCCAGGCTCGGCGCGAAACCCATCGCGACGCCGAACCAGTTGGGCTGCGACATCGCCAGCTCGACCGCGAAGCACGCGGCGATGGTCGTCACCAGACCCAGCACGATCGCCTCGACGCGCCGGAATCCCGCGCCCTGCAGGCCGAGCACGAGGATCGTGTCGAACGCGGTGATCGCGATGCCGGTGGTGATCGAAACTCCGAAGAGCAGGTGCAGCGCGAGCGCGCTGCCGAGCACCTCGGCCAGATCGCAGGCGACGATGGCCAGCTCGGCGCCGAGCCAGAGGAAGCGGTTGACGCCCGGCGAATAGCGCTCGCGGCACAAGCGGGCCAGATCCTTCTGCGCCACCAGACCGAGCCGCACGCACAGCGTCTGCAGCAGCATCGCCGCAAGACTGGCGAACAGGACGATGAACAGCAGCCCATAGCCGAACTTCGAGCCGGCCTCGATGTCGGTGGCCCAGTTGCCCGGGTCCATGTAGCCGACCGAAACCAGCAGGCCCGGGCCGGCATAGCGCCACAGCTTGCGATGGAAGGGGAGCGTCGGTTCGACAGCGATGCTGCCCTTGACCTCCGAAGGGCAGAAAGGCGCGGTGGCAGTGCGGGGCAGCGAAAACATGGCCGCGATCTTAGGGGTGCGGCTTGGACTACATCGACGCTGGCAATAGACGCCGTGACTTCGCTCCTTGGCGCCATGCAATGTCTGCCATACGAAAAAGGAATTGAATGCTTGCGCCGGAAGAACGACTTCACTCACCGCTATTCAGAAGCTTCTGGATCGGCGGCTTCGAAGGCGCGGACCACGTCAACGGACTGGGACTTCCGTTGGACCCGAATCTCACCAACGGTCATGCCTATCGGCTCGATGAAGACTATGCCGCGCTGTCCGATCTCGGCATTCACACGGTGCGCGAAACCATCGGCTGGCGATTGATCGAAAGCCGGGGTCTCGACGGCCTGCGGCAGCTCGAAGCGCAGGCACGGTCTGCGAGACGCCACGGCATCCAAACGATCTGGACACTGATGCATTACGGCTGGCCCGTGGGCCTCGACCCGTTTGCCCGGCCCGACGGATTTGTCGATGCCTTCGCTGCGCATTGCGGCCGACTGGCCGAGGTGCTCGTCGGCATCGGCGGACCGGGCCAGGTCTACCAACCCGTCAACGAAATTTCGTTCCTCGCATGGGCCGCGTCCAGCACTGGCCTGATCCATCCGCATGTGCCATCGGCGCCGGAGAACGGCCATCTGCTCAAGCGGGTATTGGTGCGCGCCACGTTGCGTGCCATCGACGCGATCCGCGCTGTAGATCCGGCAGCGCGATTCGTGCACACCGATCCGTTGATCCATGTCGAGCCGCCGCTGGGCGCGGGAGCGCGCGTCACGGCGGCGGCATCGGCTGCGCACGAGCATCAGTTCGAAGCCTGGGACATGCTTGCTGGGCGTACCGCGCCGGAGCTTGGCGGCGCAATGCACTACCTCGACGTGCTGGGCATCAATTACTACCACGACAACCAGTGGGAGGAGGGCAGCGGTACGCGTCTGCACTGGCATCTGGGCGATACCCGACGCCGTTCCTTCGCCGACCTCGCATTGGCACTTTGGCAACGCTACGGCCGGCCGGTCTGCATCTCCGAAACCGGGCACTTCGGCGAGGGCCGCGATGTCTGGCTCGACCACATGGTGGCGGAGGTCGCCGAATGCGAAAACCTTGGCGTGCCGATCGGCGGGTTGTGCCTGTACCCCGTCATCGACCGCACCGACTGGCAGAACGCCAGCCACTGGCACCACAGCGGGCTGTGGGACGTGCCCGGTGCCGACCGCGGCGACTTCACCCGCCAGCTCTGCCAACCCTATGCCGACCGCCTGCGCCACTGGCAGCACGCGCTCGCCGACGCTTCATTCACTTCACTTTTTTCTTCCCGGCGCCGCACCATGACCACCCTCATCGTTTTCTCCCACCTTCGCTGGGACTTCGTCTACCAGCGCCCTCAGCAGCTGATGTCACGCCTCGCCGTGAACCATCCGGTCGTGTTCGTCGAGGAACCCATTCCCGGCGCGACGCATGCCTGGCTTGAACAGCACAGTCCATGCGCCGGCGTGACGGTGTTGCGCATGCACCTGCCAAGCCACGGCGCCGGATTCCACGACGACCATGTCTCGGGCATGCAGGCGCTGCTCGGCAGCTACCTGCACGACCATCGCATCGACAGCTACCTGCTCTGGTTCTACACACCGATGGCTTTGCCGCTCGCCGAAGGGCTGTCGCCGCGCGGCATGGTCTACGACTGCATGGACGAACTGGCGGCATTCGACTTCGCACCGCCAGCGTTGATCGCACGAGAGAACGCGCTTTTCGAAGCAGTGGACCTGGTCTTCACCGGCGGCCGCAGCCTGTACGAATCCAAGCGCAGCCGTCATTCGGACGTTCACTGCTTTCCCAGCAGCGTCGACCACGGCCATTTCGGGCGTCGCAACGTCGAGGACCATCCCGACCAGCGCGCCATCGCGCGGCCAAGGCTCGGCTACTACGGCGTCATCGACGAACGGCTCGACCTGCAACTGGTGGGCGCGCTCGCGGACGCGCATCCCGAATGGCAGATCGTGATGGTCGGTCCGGTGGTGAAGATCGATCCGGCCGGGCTTCCGCAGCGGCCGAACGTGCTCTGGATGGGCCAGCGCCGCTACGACGAACTGCCCGCCTTCCTGTCCGGCTGGGATGTCTGCCTGATGCCCTTTGCGCTCAATGCGTCGACGCGCTTCATCAGCCCTACCAAGACGCTCGAATACCTGGCCGCCGGCAAGCCGGTCGTCAGCACCCCGGTGCGCGACGTGGCGCAGCAGTACGCGGCCGTCGTACCGATTGCGGCGACGCCGGCCGAATTCGTGACCGCTTGCGAGGCCATCCTTGCGCGCGATGCCGAGGCGCAGCTTCGTTTCGAAGCTGTCGCGCTCGACATGGTGGCTGCAACCTCCTGGGACCGCACCGCTGCCGCCATGCAGGCGCTGCTCGACCGCTTCGAGCCGGCGCAGCAGGCCGCGATGCCGGCGCAGACTTCGGATGCCGAACTCGCTCCGGCCGCCTGATCGCTCGATCTCCTGATTCCTTTCCCCACCCGCCTCCCGCACTACCTTTTCCATGACTCACATATCGATCGTAGGCGCCGGCTTTTCCGGCGCCGTTCTGGCCCGGGAACTGGCCGAGGCCGGCTGCAAGGTCGATGTCTTCGACAGCAGGCCGCACGTTGCCGGCAACTGCCACACGGCGCGCGATGCGCAGACCGACGTGATGGTCCACACCTACGGTCCGCACATCTTCCATACGAGCAACGAAAAGGTCTGGGACTACATCCGCCGGTTCGGCGAGTTCGTGCCTTTCGTCAACCGCGTGAAGGCGATCACGGGCGGTCGGGTGTTCTCGTTACCGCTCAATCTGCTCACGATCAATCAGTTCTTCGGGAAGACGTTCTCGCCTGCAGAAGCCGAGGCGTTCTTCAAGGAGGTCGGCGATTCGAGCATCGAATCGCCGGCCAATTTCGAGGAGCAGGCGCTCCACTTGATGGGTCGCGACCTCTACGAAGCCTTCTTCAAAGGCTACACCACCAAGCAGTGGGGCATGTCGCCATCGGCGTTGCCGGCCAGCATTCTGAAGCGGCTGCCGGTGCGCTTCAACTACGACGACAACTACTACGCGAGCCGCTACCAGGGCATTCCACGCGACGGCTACACCGCCGTGGTCGAAAACCTGCTCGCCCATCCGGACATCCGCCTGCACCTCGGGACGCGGTTCGAACGGTCTTACAGCTCGGACTACGACCATGTCTTCTGCAGCGGCCCGATCGATGCATGGTTCGGCTACGACGAAGGGCGGCTGGGCTACCGCACCCTCGACTTCGTGCGCGAGGACCACACCGGCGATTACCAGGGCAATGCGGTCATCAACTACGGCGATCTTTCGGTGCCTTGGACCCGCATCTCAGAGCACAAGCACTTCGCGCCCTGGGAGTCGCACGAGAAGACCGTCGTCTTCAAGGAATACAGCCGCCTGTGCGATGAAGCCGACACGCCGTACTACCCGATCCGGCTGGTGGCTGAAAAAACGCTGCTCTCCCGTTACGTCGAACGCGCTCGCCAGGAAAGCAAGGTCACGTTCGTCGGGCGACTCGGCACCTACCGCTACATCGACATGCATGTGACGATCGCCGAAGCGCTCGATACGGCCGAGCGCTTCAAGGAAGGCATGGGAACGGACCAGCCGATGCCGGCGTTCGTGGTCGACCCGCTCGGTTGACCTGCTGACTCAGCCGGGCAGCCCAGGAAGGTATGCGCCTACGGCCCGGAGACGCACCACCCCACGGCCTTGAGGTCAATGCACCTTCCAGGGCAAGCCCGTTTGTTAACTACGGTCAACGTATGCAAACAAACGAAAAAACCAACGATGTATCGCGCATCGACGACATAACGGCATTCATCGCCGAGAAATCCTTTCCTTGTGTGGGCGCCAAGTCCGCACTCAACAAGAGCCGCATGCGCGTGTCGGAGTTCGGCGCGCTGGGCAGTGCCGATGCAACCCAAAGTCTGTGGAAGGCGCTGATCCGCTATTCCCAGGAATTTCCCGATCCGGGCGCGGTTCCGGTCAGCTTCGTCGCCGTATTCGACGATGTCCAAACTGACGAATCAGGCTTCGAGAAACGCCTGTGGCAACAACTTCAGGCGCTGCATGACCATGACCGTGCCCACGGGATCGTCTGGGATCGCAGTGTGAGCAACGACCCCACGAAATCGGATTTCTCTTTCAGCGTCGGCGGTCGGGCTTTCTTCGTCGTCGGCCTGCATCCCGGCGCTTCGCGCATGGCCAGAAGAACGCCGCATACCTGCCTGGTCTTCAATTTCCACGATCAATTCGAAACGCTGAAGGCATCCGGAAAATATTCGAGCATGCAGGATGCAATACGCACCCGCGACGCTGCCTTGCAAGGCAGTGTCAATCCGGTTCTGGCGCGCTTCGGTGAGTCGTCGGAAGCCATCCAGTATTCGGGCCGCGCTGTCGAAAGCAACTGGAAGTGCCCGTTCCATGCCCAGGGATCAAAGAATGACTGACAACTGCTGCCGCATCGCACCGCAATCGGGTGCGGGATTCAGGATCAAGACCGGCCAGGTGCTTCGCGTGTACGACCCGTACGGCGAGCAGGTTTCCGATCTCTTTGCGTTCAAGGAAGACGATCATCGCTGCGCATTGTCTTCAGGCCGAAGCATCGATTACGCATCGAAAATCTATTTGAGCAAGGGTGACGTCCTGTATTCGAACGACAGCCGCGTCATGTTCAGCATCGTCGAGGACAACGTCGGCCGGCATGATTTTCTGTTGACGCCGTGCAGCCAGGAAATGTTCGAGATTCTGTACAAGCACAAGGGCCACCATCCGAGCTGCTTCGAGAACCTCTATAAGGCATTTGCGCCGTTCGGCATTCAGCCCGAGCAGATCGGAACGACGTTCAATATCTTCATGAATGTCGAAGTCGCGCCGGACGGACAGGTCAGCGTCAAACCGCCGCTTTCCAAGGCCGGCGACTTTATCGAACTGCGCGCCGAGATGGACATGGTCTGTGCACTGACTTCCTGCTCGGCAGAGAATTCGAACAACGGCTCGTTCAAACCGATCGATTACGAGATCATCTGATCGCCAAGCGCCAGGCAATTCAGGTCGAGTTGCCGGTAGGGCCGTCAAGCACCATTCGGACGCGCCGCGCCAGATCGGTCAGACGATAGGGTTTCTTGATGATTTCGAATTCGGTTCCCTCGTCGGAATTCTTGCCATCCGATGAGCCCGCAAAACCCGTGGTCAAAAGTGTCTTGATGGACGGAACGCGCAGTCGCATTTCACGCGCCAACGCATAGCCGTTCATTCCGCCCGGCATGATCAGGTCAGAAAAGAGCATTTGCGGCTTTTCATCGATGTCGAGGCTCTGGACCAATTGCAAGGCCTCGCGTCCGCCATTTGCGACATGGACGTTGTAGCCAAGTCCTTCCAGCATCTCGCGCGACAGCTGGGCGACCTCCATCCGATCGTCCACGACCAGGATCGTTTCATTGCCGCCCCGTTCGCTCGCGCGGCGCATGGTTTCGGCAGCACCGCGATAAATCGGTTTTGCCACCGGGAAATACATCCGCACTGTTGTGCCGAGACCTTCTTCCGAATGAATGCTGGTGGTGCCGCCGGATTGCTTCGTGAAGCCGTACACCATCGACAAACCAAGACCCGTGCCTTTTCCTTCTTCTTTCGTCGTAAAGAACGGGTCCATGACCCGATTCACGATTTCGGGCGAGATGCCGGTGCCCGTGTCCGTGACCGATATCGAAACGTAATCGCCGGGCGCAAGTCCTGCAAAGGCAGTGATGTCGTCCATGCGCACGACGACATTGCGCGTCTTGACGGTGATCACGCCACCTTCGGGCATGGCGTCGCGGGCGTTGACAAGAATGTTCAACAACGCGACTTCCATCTGCGTCGGGTCGATCTGACAGGTGCCGAGATCGGGGTCGAGCTGCATTTCGATCGCCGCCTTGTCGCCCAGCGTGCTGGCCGTCAGATCCTGCATGCCTTCCGCAATGGCATTGAGATTGACCGACCGGCCTTCCAGGCGCTGCTTCCGGGAAAACGCAAGCAATTGCTGGGTCAGCGTCGATGCCTTGGCAATGGCGCTGCGGATGTTGTCCATGCTGCGCATGGCAGAAGCCTCGTCGACCTTGCCCATCTCGAAGCGCAATCGAAGGATGTCGAGGTGGCCCGACATGACCTGCAACAGATTGTTGAAATCGTGCGAAATACCGCCGGTGAGCTGGCCCAGCGCTTCCATCTTCTGCGCCTGTCCCAGCGCTTCTTCTGCATCCCTGCGACGACTCACGTCGAGTTGGGACGCAAAGAAATAGACCAATTCCTTGTTCTGGTTGTAGACCGGCGAGATATACAGCGCATTCCAGAACGACGAACCGTCCTTCCGGTAATTGAGAATTTCCGATGCGAATTCGCGACGGTCCTGAATGGCTTCTCGAATGGCAACGACCGTCGAACGGGATGTTCCGGCGCCCTGCAGGAACCGGCAGTTGTGACCGATGATTTCCTCGTGCGTGTAGCCCGACATCGACAGGAATGCACGGTTCACGAAAACGATGGGGTTATCGGGCTGGCGCGGATCGGTAACCAGCATCGGCATGCGGGTCGTCTCGATCGCCGCGAAGAAGATGTCGTTGCGGTGTTCGCCGATCGCATCGCCGCCGGGTAATTCGACGTCGATTTCTGGCGGTGTGGAATATCGGATCGGCGGCTTCTCGGATTGCGACATGTTGGGGCGACACGCCCAAGCGCCGCATCTGTAAAAAAAACAGCAATCTAGCGAGATGTATGCGTTTGTTTTGTGGGATTTTTCCTGCGTCACCAGCGCGCTTTTTTCCTACAAATGATCCGGCGTTTTTTCGACCGGGGGACGGATAACGCGCGGCAATGGAAGAGTGAGGACAAGGCACGGTTGTTTGGCGATTCATTCCTACAAATCGATCAGCACGCGTGTTCTTAACGTGGAGTTCTTGATCAAGAAAGCCCCCATGGCCAAAAAACCCAATATTCCACAGGCGCCGAAAGCGTCCCAGACGGAAGTCGTCGCTGCGCAATCCGCCGCCCGCAACTCCGACAGCGGCCCTGCGCATCCAGCGCCGCCCGGTGCGGCAGCAGGTGATCAGCCGGCTCAACGCGCGGCCGACACGCAGGCGCTGGTCGCCGCGATGCCCGCAAATACGAACAAGCCGCTCGAACACGGTTACGAGAATTCCCAGGCAGCGCCTGCAGGCTTGCAGGCCACGCCGGCTTCGCGTCTTCCGACCGGCAGCACGCTGTCGGAAGCCAATTCGTCGGAAAAGACAGGTACCGTTGCGCCCGAAGGCGTCAACGCGACCATCGGCACGCTCGACCGCGTGCGTGTCGACTCCGGCGGCCAGACGCTGACAACGAACCAGGGCGTCAAGATCGCCGACAACCAGAACTCGCTCAAGGCCGGCACGCGCGGTCCGGTGCTGCTGGAAGACTTCATCCTGCGCGAGAAGATCACCCATTTCGACCACGAGCGCATCCCAGAGCGCATCGTCCACGCACGCGGATCGGGCGCGCATGGCTTCTTCGAATGCTATGCACCGCTCGACAAATACACCAAGGCTTCGCTCTTCGCCGAAGCTGGCAAGGTCACGCCGGTGTTCGTGCGTTTCTCGACCGTCGCCGGCGAGCGCGGCTCGAAAGACACGGCACGCGACGTGCGCGGCTTTGCCGTCAAGTTCTACACCGACGAAGGCAACTGGGACCTGGTCGGCAACAACATGCCGGTGTTCTTCATTCAGGATGCGATCAAGTTCCCCGACCTGATCCACGCCGTCAAGCCCGAACCGCACCACGGCATGCCGCAGGCCGCCTCTGCCCACGACACGTTCTGGGATTTCGCCTCGTTGATGCCTGAATCGACCCACATGCTGATGTGGCAGATGAGCGACCGCGCGCTGCCGCGCAGCTACCGGATGATGCAGGGCTTCGGCGTGCACACCTTCCGGCTGGTGAACGCGGAGGGCGAGTCGGTGTTCGTGAAATTCCACTGGCAGCCTAAGCTGGGCACGCATTCGATGGTCTGGGACGAAGCCGTGAAGATCTCCGGCGCCGATCCTGACTTCCATCGCCGCGACCTGTGGGAAGCGATCGACGGCGGCGAGTATCCGGAATGGGAACTCGGCCTGCAGATCTTCACCGAGGAAGAAGCCGAAGGCTTCAGTTTCGACGTGCTCGATTCGACCAAGCTGATTCCTGAGGAACTGGTGCCGGTGCAGATCGTCGGCCGCATGGTGCTGAACCGCAATCCGGACAACTTCTTTGCCGAAACCGAGCAGGTGGCGTTCTGCACGGCGCACATCGTGCCGGGCCTCGACTTCACCAACGATCCGTTGCTGGCCGGTCGCATCCACTCCTATGTGGACACGCAGATCAGCCGCCTGGGCGGTCCGAACTTCCATGAGCTTCCGATCAATGCGCCCATCGCGCCGGTGCACAACAACCAGCGCGACGGCATGCATCGCCAGGCGATCCCACGCGGCCGCGTGTCGTATGAGCCGAATTCGCTCGGCGGCGGCGCCCCGTTTCAAGCCGGTGCCGCGCAAGGCTTCCAGAGCGTTGCACGCCGCATCGATGCGGCCGAATCCGCCGACAAGGTGCGCGGCAAGCCGGAAAAGTTCGCCGATCACTACACGCAGGCCACGTTGTTCTTCAACAGCCAGACGCCGGTCGAGCAGGCACACATCGCCGCTGCTTTCCGCTTCGAGCTGTCGAAGGTGCAGACGCCAGCCATTCGCCAGCGGGTGATCGCCGGTCTGCTGAACGCATCGCCTGAACTGGCCGCCAAGGTCGCCGAGGGGCTGGGCATGGA
>JAQGMX010000327.1 GCA_028292145.1 Variovorax sp. | reverse complement strand
CTCCCGCTAGAATCCACCCCCGTGCCGCTTTAGCTCAGTTGGTAGAGCAACCGCCTTGTAAGCGGTAGGTCGTCAGTTCGATTCCGACAAGCGGCACCATTTCAAAATAAGAACGCAGCCAGCGAGCTGCGTTTTTTTATGCCGCGTTTCCGGTGCTGCGCCGTGCCACCCAGTACACAGCGCCTTCCGGCCCATAGCGTTCCGAATGCGGCTTGCCGCGCGTCAGCTCGAACGTGCCGCCGCGCGTCAGGTGTCGCGTATCGCCGTCGCAGGTCAGCCACATCTCGCCTTGCGTGACGACCGCGCTCGCATCGAACGGATGCGAATGCATGGCGATGATTTGATGCGGCGCCCATTCGCGGACAAGCGCTTCTTCGAATCCGGCTGCAAGCGCTTCGGCCTCGAACTTGTCGAAGCTTTCGAAGTTCATGACGAAGACGACAGAAACGCGATCAACTCCTCGTTGAATTCGGCGGCATGCGAGGCGTTGAACCCGTGCGGCGCGCCTTTGACGACCTTCAGCACGCTGCCTGGAATCGCCTTGTGCGTCCGCGCGCCGCTGACTTCGAGCGGCACGATCGCATCGGCGTCGCCGTGGATGACCAGCGTCGGAATCTTGATCTTCTCGAGGTCGGCGCGGAAGTCCGTGCGACCGAACGCGCCGATGCAGTCGAGCGTGCCCTTCGGCGACGCGAAAGCCGCGATCTGCACGGCATATGCGCGCTGAGCCTCGCTCACCAGCAGTTTGCCGCCGGCGGTGAAGAAGTTCTTGCTGAAGTCTTCCAGAAACGCCAGGCGGTCGGTTTTGACGCCGTTTTCGAACTGCTCGATCGTGGCATCGTCCAGGCCGCCTTCGGGGTTGTCGTCGCTTTTGTAGAGATAGGGCGGCACGGCGCCGGCGAAAACCGCCTTGCTCACGCGGTCGGTGCCGTACTTGGCGATGTAGCGTGCCACTTCGCCGCCGCCCATCGAGAAGCCGACCAGCGTGGCGTCCTTCAGGTCGAGTTCGGTCAGCAGGCCGTTCAGGTCGGCGGCCAGCGTGTCGTAGTCGTAGCCCGACCACGGCTGGGAGGAAGCGCCGAAACCGCGACGGTCGTAAGTCACGACGCGATAGCCGGCAGCGACGAGCGCCGGCACCTGCGCTTCCCAGGACCGCCCGCTCAACGGCCAGCCGTGGATCAGTACGACGGGCTTGCCGGTTCCATGGTCTTCGCAATAAAGCTGCACCGGTTGGTTGTTTTCGGTGGCGACAGTGATCATTGGCATCAGTTTTCTCCTTTGAAATCGACGGAATCGACGGGGACAGTGAAGGAATCAGGTTTGCGGTGCGCCGACCTGCCGGCGCGGATCGGCCTTGCCGAAGGCTTCGAGGGCTTCGCACGCGTCCATGATGCGCATGACTGTCGGAATGCCCGTCACGTCGATCTTGAACACGCGCATCACCACGACGATGCTGGCCAGGCAGATATCGGCCATCGTCGGCGTGTCGCCGTGGCAGAACTTGCCGGTATCCGGCTCGTTCGCCAGCCGCTGTTCGAGCGCTTGCAGGCCGGTGCTGAACCAGTGGATCTGCCACGCGCGCCAGGCAGCGTCGTCGAACTTGCCTTCGGTCGTCAGGTATTTCTTGATGCGCGGGGTGATGAGCGGATGCGTGTCGGCTGCCAGCATCTGGGAAAGGGAGCGGACACGGGCGCGGCCGTGCGCATCGGCCGGCAACAGCGCGGGCTCGGGCGCGGTTTCTTCCAGGAACTCGAGAATTGCGAGCGATTGGGTCAGCGGCGTCGCGGGCTGACCGTCGCCATGATCGATCAGCGCCGGAATGGCGCCCATCGGGTTGATCTTCAGGAATTCGGGGCTGCGCTGCTCGCCAGCATCGATGTCGACGTTGCGCTCCTGCGGCGTCAGGCCCTTGAGGTTGAAGGCGACGCGCACCCGGTAGGTGGCCGAGGTGCGCCAATACGAGAAAAGTTCGAAGCGGGTGGTATCGGACATGTCGGACATGAAAAGCCTGCCGGGTTGAGTTGGATAGCCAGAATAGCCGCGCCGGATGCAAGCGCGGCGTAGGCTCAAGCCGTCGGTGCTGTGGGGCGAGGGCGATGCGATTGCGCCCGTGACCGTCGGTCGCGCACTGTTCCGCGCTTTCCTGGCGACTACTGCCGCGTCTGCACCTTGAGGCGGATGCTGGCGACGTCCCAGCCGCGCGATTTCAGCCGTGTCACCAGCCGCGGCATCAGCTGGCGCAGTTTGGCGGCTGCGGCGCTGCCCTGAACCAGCAGGCACCAGACGTCGCCCTCGGCCGGCCCCGCTTTCACGGAGCGCCGCAACTCTGCCGGAATCAGTTCCTCGATCGCTTTCAGGCGGTCGCTGGCGTCGCGCGCGCGCGCCAGCAGGCCCGCCAGCGTGGGCGAACCGTCGGCAGCTTGCTGCAAGGTGAGGGATTGGAGGCGTCTGTTCACTGGAATGAGGGGCTTGGGGGCGCAGGCTAAAATTCCCGGTTTGCCGGTGCGTTGCGCCGGTACGTCACGCTTGCTTTTCGGCAAAGTGCGCCAAACTGCTTTCACCGTGGCTTCCACCGCATCTTAGGGATTTTGCTCGCAGCGTCCGGCCTGTCGGACATCCGTCGAGCCACACACATGGCAACCAACTTCCTGACCCAAATTTTCGGCAGTCGCAACGACCGGCTTCTCAAGCAGTACCGAAAGACCGTCGAACGCATCAACGCGCTCGAACCACAGTTCGAAAAGCTCGACGACGACGCGCTGCGCGCCAAGACGCAGGAATTCAAGGACCGCTTCGCCAAGGGCGAGTCGCTCGACGATCTGCTTCCCGAAGCCTTCGCCACCGTGCGCGAAGGCTCCAAGCGCGCGATGAAGATGCGCCACTTCGACGTTCAGCTGCTCGGCGGCATGGCGCTGCACAACGGCAAGATCGCCGAAATGCGCACCGGCGAAGGCAAGACGCTGACGGCCACGCTGCCGGTCTACCTGAACGCGCTGTCGGGCCAGGGCGTCCACGTCGTCACCGTGAACGACTACCTCGCCAGCCGCGACGCGAAGTGGATGGGTCGTCTCTACAACTTCCTCGGCTTGTCGGTCGGCATCAATTTGCCGAACATGCCGCGCGAGGAAAAGCAGCAGGCCTACAACAGCGACATCACGTACGGCACCAACAACGAGTATGGCTTCGACTATCTGCGCGACAACATGGTCTACGAGTCGCAGGACCGCGTGCAGCGCAAGCTGAACTTCGCGATCGTCGACGAGGTGGACTCGATCCTGATCGACGAGGCGCGCACGCCGCTCATCATCAGCGGTCAGGCCGAAGACCACACCGAGATGTACCTTGCGATCAACAAGGTCGTCCCGCTCTTGATCAAGCAGGAAGGCGAAGCCGACCCGCGCACAGGCGAAGGCGTCACCAAGCCGGGCGATTTCACGGTCGACGAGAAAACGCACCAAGTCTTCCTGACCGAAGACGGCCACGAGAAGGCCGAGCAGGTATTGGGCGAATTCGGGCTGCTGCCGGAAGGCGCATCGCTCTACGACCCGGCCAACATCACGTTGATGCACCACCTGAACGCCGCGTTGCGCGCCCGGCATCTGTACCACCGCGACCAGCATTACGTAGTGCAGCAGGGCGAAGTCGTGATCGTCGACGAGTTCACCGGCCGTCTGATGACCGGGCGCCGCTGGAGCGACGGCCTGCACCAGGCCGTGGAAGCGAAGGAAGGCGTGGAGATCCAGGCCGAGAACCAGACGCTGGCCTCGATCACGTTCCAGAACTACTTCCGTCTCTACAACAAGCTCGCAGGCATGACCGGCACTGCCGACACCGAGGCCTACGAGTTCCAGGAGATCTATGGTCTGGAGACCATGATCATTCCGCCAAACCGGATCAGCAGGCGCGAAGACCAGCTCGACCGTGTCTACAAGACGACGCGCGAGAAGTACGAAGCGGCGATCCAGGACATCCG
>JAQGMX010000326.1 GCA_028292145.1 Variovorax sp. | reverse complement strand
GCAGCGTCGCCGGTGTTCGACAGCAGCTTGCCGCTGTCGTCCAGCACGCTGACCGCCGACGGCGCCAGCTCGGGCACGCTCGAAGCGACCAGATGCACGATGCCGGCGATCTGGCTGCGTTCCAGCGTGCGGCCCGGGTACAGGCTCAGCAATACCGACGCCGACGGCTTCTGCTGCTCGCGAAAAAAGCCGTTCTGCTGCGGCAGCGCCAGATGCACGCGCGCGCTCTGCACCGAACCCAGCGCCTGGATCGACCGCGTCAGCTCGCCTTCGAGCCCGCGCTGAAAGCTGAGCTTCTCCTGGAACTGCGTCATGCCGAAACGGTTGTTCTCCATCAGCTCGAAGCCGGCGACCGAGCCCTTCGGCAAACCTTGCGAGGCAAGGCGCAGGCGCACATCGTGCACCTTGTCGGCCGGCACCATCACCGCGCCGCCGCCCTCTGCATACTTATAAGGAATGTTCATCGTCGCGAGCTGCGCGATGACGGCACCGCCGTCCTTGTCGCCCAGGTTCGCGTAGAGCACGCGCCAGTCAGGCTGGCGACCGATCACGATTGCCGCGACGGCCACCGCGATCAACACCGCCGCGCCGACGGCCAGGCGCATGCGCTGACCCCGGTCCATGGTCGCAAGCCGGCCGGCCCAGGGGGCGGCGGTGGGAGTGATGACGGCAGCAGGTATTTGTGCGACGGCGGACATGCGTGGGATCGGTAGGGCTGCGGGAAAGCGGCAGAACGAGAAGCACGGTTGCTTCACGCTCCGAGCGATTATTCGGGGCCGCCGCCGCCGCATAAGCCCGATAAAGCGCTGCTTTCCCCTTCATTTCCCAGGCATCCCCGAGGCCGGGTCGCTCTAGCATCCGTGCCATGGAACTTCGCCTCTCACCCGTTACTTCGCCCCTCGCCTCCAGCGCATTGAACCCGGCGCGCGGCACCAAGGCCGTGGAAGACACCGGCTTTGCGGGTGCGCTGTCGGGTGCCTTGAAGGAAGTCAGCGCTTCGCAGAACGAGGCGACTGCATTGCAGCGCGAGGTGCAGCTCGAGAATCCGAATGTGAGCCTGGAGCAGACGATGGTCGCGATCCAGAAAGCGCAAATCGGCTTCCAGGCGACGATGCATGTGCGAAACCGGATGGTTCAGGCCTATACGGACATCATGAATATGCAGGTTTGAGGGCCGATCTTGTTGCAGTGGTGCGCTTTCAAATCGGACGTCGTCAACTTTAAGTTCTAGCTTCCAGCTACATTTTTCAAAGCCGGAACGCTGCTGTTAAACCTGAAGTATCCACATTCTCGAGACTGGAAAAAGTCCTACAGAAATACCTTGTAACAATAATGAAAATACATTGTTGTCGCAGGAGGCTGTAATGATTTTCGTCTGTTTGATCGTGTTGATGGTGGTCGCTGTGCTCGTCATGGAGCAATGGTGGGGCAAAGATGTCGACGGCGTCCTGTCGGACCGCGTCCGCATGTCGATGGCCGCGATAAAGGCTTGATCTTCAGACGCCGACGCTTTTACAGAAGCGATCGGATGTCGGGCCTGACAAGCAAATCATTGTTCGAACCGGTTTGAAGAAATCCACGCTCTTCAAGCGATCGCAAAGCCTTGAAGACCATTTCACGCGAAGAGCCGACCCTCTTGGCCATATCCTGCTGTGAGATCTTTCCTCTGATGACGAGTCCGCCCTGATCGTCGTCAACGGCCAATTCCAGCAGCATGCGCGCGACCCGCCCATTGACATCCATCAGCGCCAGAGACTCGATCTGTTCATTCGCATAACGCAATCGCTTCACCAGAACGCGCAGTATCTTTTGAGTGACGGTGGATGCGTCCGGCATGAAGCGCTCGAATACTTCGCGCCGTAATACCAATACATCCGACTCCATGTCCGCCCTCACGGATGCGGAATGGGGCTCGTCGTCGATCAGACTCATTTCGCCGACGTAATCGCCCGGCTGCAAAATCGAGATGATCACTTCCTTGCCGTGGTTGTTCACGCGAAGCACGTGCGCACGGCCATTGAGAAAGATGTGCAATGCGTCCGTGACGTCGCCCTGCCGGACGATGTACCCGTCCTTCTTGAAGCGTTCCTTCGTCACGTTCGCAGAAATCTCATCCAGCTGTTCAGGCGTCAACGCCGAAAACAGTGGCACTCTTTGCAAAAGTTGGGCGGCAGATAACAAAGTCATGGTCTTTGTAAACAGCCTACAACGTTCTTGGTCAAATGTGAGTCAGCTGTCGACCCGTCCTGTGGCGATGGTGGGCGCGCTTCGTGCTTCCTGAAAGGAACCTCACTGCCGCGAAGAATTCATGACCAACTTCAGATCCACACGGCGCCATGCGCTGCAATTCATCGCTGCCGGCGTCGCTGCTGCAGCATTTCCGGCATTCGCGCAGTGGCCTGACAGGGCCATCAAGATCATCGTGACCTTTCCGCCGGGCGGCGCCAGCGATGTGGTCGCCCGCGTGATGGCGGAGCAACTGACGAAGAAGCTGGGCCAACCCGTCGTTGTCGACAACAAGCCCGGCGCGGGCGGGACCATCGGCGGTGCCCAGGTCGTCGCGGCCACGCCCGATGGTTACACGCTCATGCTGTCAAACACGACGCCCATCGCGCTCGGCCCGTTCACCCTGGAAAAGCAGCCTTACGACCCGGTGACCGGCTTCACCCATATCGCCTATCTCGGCGCCGCGCCGCTGGTCATCATGGCCAGCAAGCCGTCGGGCATCCGGACCTACGCCGATTTCGAGGCCCTCGCCCGCAAGGAAGGCCGGATGGATTTCGGCTCCGGCGGGCCCGGTTCGATCGGACATATCCACGGCGAGCTGCTCAAGCAGATCGCCGGCCTCAACATGGTGCATGTGCCCTATCGCGGCGGCGCGCCCATGACCACCGACCTGATCGCCAACACCATTCCCATCGGCATCGACGTGATCACGGCCTATGTTCCGTTCTTCAAGAGCGGCCAGCTGGTGCCGCTTGCCGTCACCGGCAGCCAGCGTTCGCCTTTGATGCCCGACGTTCCGACGATGGCGGAACTGAATCAGCCCAGGCTGGTGCTGGAGAACTTCTTCGGTCTGTCCGGCCCTGCCAAGCTGCCTGCGGACGTGGTGTCGCGACTGAACACGGCCTGCAACGAGATCCTGGTGGTGCCGGAGATCCAGAAGAAGTTGGTCGATCTGGGGATCGTCGGCAAACCCGAGACGGCGGCGGCTTTCAGCGACTTCGCGAAGAATCAGGTCAACCTGTTGGGGCCTGCGGTGAAGGGGGCTGGGATCAAGCTTTAGGCGACGCTGCTTTGCCATCTCTATTCAGTTGGGGCGGATGACAGGTGTTATCTTTTTATATAACATTCGTTATCAACTTCAGGAAGAACGATGCACACAACGAATCTCCGCAAGGTCGGCGGCTCCGTCATGATGGCCGTCCCTCCCGCGTTCCTCGACATCCTGAATATGCGCGCAGGCGCGGCAGTCGCTGTGACCGTCGAACAGAACCGCCTCGTGATCGAGGCCAAACCACGTCCACGCTACAGCTTGGAAGAGCTGCTCGCGCAGTGCGACACGACAGCGCCGATGTCAGCCGAAGACAGCGAATGGATCGATGCAGCACCGGCCGGCAAAGAGCTGCTTTGATGGAACGCGGAGATATCTACAGGGTGACACTCGACCCGACATCGGGGCGTGAGCAAAAGGGCATGCGACCCGTATTGATCGTGTCGCAGACGGCCTTCAACCGACTCACTGGTACGGCGTTCGTGCTACCGATCACGAACGGCGGCGACTTCGCGCGAACGGCTGGCTTCACCGTTTCTTTGATGGGCACCGGCACGGAGACGACCGGTGTCGTGCGATGTGACCAGATTCGAGTGCTCGACGTCAGCGCGCGAAAAGGCAGCAAGCTGGAGAGTGTTCCCGAATCGGTTCTGGACGAGGTGATGGCGAGGCTGCTGCCGATTTTCGAGTGACGCGCAGTTTGAGCAGTAGCGCGTTTGCGCACTGCCTCAGAGCCGCCTCAATGAATCATCTGCAGCTTCGCATCGAACAACTGATCGAACTGCGAAAGCCAGGGCTCGGCCAGCACGCGGATTTCCGCGTCGTGCCGCAGGATTCGCTGCATTACCTTCAGCTTCTCCGCGCGGTCTTCGCGCGGGAGCTCTTCGGTACGGGCCTTGAAGCGCAGTTGCTCGATCAGCACCGCGCACACACCCTCGCAGCGAACGACGGCATCCCAGTCTTCGCTGCGGGCAGCCTCGAGCATCTGCCGGCTGGCTTCCTCGATGGCCTGGTAATAATTGAGCAGCCTGTCCTGCATATGAGACTCCGTCCGAAGGTCCTGCTGACTGGTCACACCCATGTGTGTCTGTTGCGCGCGGTTCATGCCGGTTGCGCGTTGCGGAGACGGCCCATCTGCTTCCAGCCGTCGGCGACGGGCGAAATCAGCGCGACCACTTCGGCCAGCGCATCGGCGTCGTTGCGAAGGTTGGCATGCGTCAGCCGACCGATGCAGTAGTCATACAAGGCGCGCAGTTTAGCGGCGAGATCGCCTCCGCGCGCATCGTCCAGCCCACCTTTGAGGCCCTCTTCGAGCAGGCGCACCGCGCGCTGGATCTGCATGCCCTTGCCGGCCACGTCGCCGCGCGAAAGCGCACCGCGGGCGGCATTCACGGCCTGGAGCAGGCCGTCGAACACCATGTTGATCAGCTGGTGCGCATCGGCGCCGGCGACGCCGGACTGGGCGCCCACGGTGTTGTAGGCAGCGGCGGCGCGAAGGCTGGGAGGTGTGTACATGGCGGTGTCCTTGGGTTCTTGGCAGTGCGTTTGCAGCTCTTGTATGAGTTATCGGCAACCTGCGGTCGAACTCAATGGTTGATTAGCTGGTGGATTTGTTCCACTGTGCGATTTGTTGCGTCACGTAGTTGCCGAGGGTCGTCAGGGACGACATCTTGGTGTCGAGTGCGGTGTATTGCTTGCGCAGCCGCGATTCGATCAGCGTCAGGCGGTCGTTCACCTTGTCCTGGTCCTTGCCGTTGGACTTCTTTTCGGACTGCAGCGACGTCGTCTTGGTGTCCAGCGTGCCGGTTGCCGCGATGGCCGCCTGCGTGAAGGTGGAGAAGCGGGTCGCGAAGCCGGTGGCGCTGTCGCCCGCCGCCGCGCCGGACGGCGCCGAGAAGAACTGCTGCAACGCGGTCGGGTTCTTGAGCGCCTTGTCGAGCTTGGCGCTGTCGACGACCAGGTTGCCCGCGCCGGCGCTGCCGATCGAGATGCCCAGGTCAGACAGCTGCTGCAGCGGGCCGCCGCCCGAAGCCGCGCCGAGCAACTGCCGCAGCGCGTTCTGCAGGCCGGTGGTGGTGGCGTCGCCCTGCAGCAACGC
>JAQGMX010000304.1 GCA_028292145.1 Variovorax sp. | reverse complement strand
GCGGACACGATGTCGTTCTTCAACGATCAATTCCTGCTGACGCTGGGCCTGCGCGATCAGACCATCAACCAGAAAAGCGTGAACGGTTCCACCGCCTACGATGCCAGCGCCGTCACGCCGCTGGTCGGAGTGGTGTTTAAACCCGCACAGAACATTTCGGTGTACGGTAACTACACCGCAGGCCTGCAGCAAGGCGGCACCGCCGGGCCGACGGCGGCCAATCGCGGCGAGGTTTTCGCGCCGCAGAAGTCCAAGCAGTACGAAGCCGGCGTGAAAGCCGACTGGGGCACGCTGACCACCCAGGCCGCCGTCTACCAGATCACCCGGCCGAACGCCACGACCGATGCCGTCACGCAGATCTACAGCTTCGGCGGCGAACAGCGCAATCGCGGCCTGGAACTCACGATGTACGGCGAAATCCAGCGTGGCCTGCGCGCCATGGCCAGCGCGTCCTTCAACGACGCCAAACTGACCCGAACCACCGGCGGCGTGAACCAGGGCAACGATGCCAACGGCGTACCGGACCGCACCTTCAACGTCGGACTGGATTGGGACATGCCGTGGATGCCGGGCTTGAGCCTGAACGGCCGCGTGATCAACACCTCGTCGACGTACTACGACGCAGCCAACCTCCTGCGCATGCCGAGCTGGACGCGTGTCGACCTGGGCGCCCGCTACGCGACCAAGATCGCCGGCAAGCCGGTGGTTTTTCGCGCGAACCTGGAAAACGTCGCCGACAAAGCGTATTGGGTGACCAGCACCTATGTCACCGTCGGCGCGCCGCGCACGCTGATGCTGTCGGCGCAGATCGACTTCTGACGCAACGCACCATGAAAAAAGGCCCAGCAAATGCTGAGCCTCGATTTCATGGGATTCTGGTGGGCGGTCCAGGTTTCGAACCTGGGACCCCAGCAGTGTGAATGCTGTGCTCTACCCCTGAGCTAACCGCCCTGATTTCACTTTACGCTTGCTGTAAGCCATCGTAATCAGCGAAGCCCGCGATTATGCCACAGCGTTTTGTGGCTGCAAATCGAGTTGCCGAAAAAGTGTCTTGCCCTTGCTGGACTTGTCGAGCTGTGCCAGCAGCTCCTCGTGCGCCGCGATCTCCTGTTCCGCAGCCAGGATCACCGGCAAGGTGAAGCTGCGCAGATCGACCGCGACGATGTTGCCGCCCAGCGCCGGCTCGTCGGAAGCGACGTCGATCAGCAGCGCATCCTGGCCGCGCGTGAGGTTGATGTAGACATCGGCCAGCAACTGCGCATCGAGCTTCGCGCCGTGGAAAGTGCGATTCGAGCGATCGACGCCGAAGCGGTCGCACAGCGCATCGAGCGAGTTGCGCTTGCCCGGATAAACCATCTTCGCCATCGCCAGCGTGTCGGTCACCTCGGCCACGAAGGTGCGCAGCGGCGGCAGACCGGCGCGCTCGAATTCCTTGTTCAGAAAGCCGACGTCGAACGCCGCGTTGTGGATGATGAGTTCTGCATCGCGCAGGTAGTCGACGATCTCGTCCGCCATCGCGGCGAACTTCGGCTTGTCGCGCAGGAAGTCGGTGGTCAGCCCGTGCACCTTGAGCGCGTCTTCGTGACTCTCGCGCTCGGGATTGAAATAGATGTGCAGGTCGTTGCCGCTCAACTTGCGGTTGAGCAACTCGACGCAACCGAGCTCGATGACGCGGTCGCCGTTGTCGGCGGAAAGGCCGGTGGTTTCTGTATCGAGAACGATCTGGCGCGACATCTAGTGATTTTCCTTGGCATGATTAATCGAGTACTTCGGAATCTCGATCGTCACATTTTCCTGCGCCAGAATGGCCTGGCAGCTCAGCCGCGACTGCGGCTCCAGACCCCAGGCGCGGTCAAGCAGGTCGTCTTCGATTTCATCGGAGTCGTTCAGCGAGCTGAAACCCTGACGCACCACCACGTGGCAGGTCGTACAGGCGGCGCTCATCTCGCAGGCATGCTCGATGTTGATGTGGTGCTCGAGCAGCGCCTCGCAGATCGACGTGCCCGCAGGCGCTTCGACTTCTGCGCCCTGCGGACAGTATTCGGGGTGGGGAAGGATCTTGATCGTGGGCATCTTGTTCTGATTAAAGTGATTCGACCTTGCGCCCGGACAGCGCCCGCGCGATGCCCTGGTTCATGCGCTGCGCCGCGAACGCTTCCGTACCGTCGGCCAGCGATTTGGTGGCGGCCTCGATGGCCGCCGCGTCGTTGCTGTCCTTGCGCGCGGCATCGAGCGCGGCGAGTTGCGCGTCGATGGCCGTGCGTTCTTCCGCAGACAACAAATCGCCGTCCGCGTCGAGCGCGCTGCGCGTCGCCAGCAGCATCCGCTCGGCATCGACACGCGCCTCGACCAGCGCGCGCGCCTGCATGTCCTGCTGCGCGGTGGCAAAGCTGTCCTGCAGCATCGTTGCGATCTGGTCATCGGAAAGGCCGTACGACGGCTTGACCGTCACGCTGGCCTCGACGCCGCTGCCCTGCTCTTTTGCGCCGACCGACAGCAGGCCGTCGGCATCGACCGTGAACGTCACGCGGATGCGCGCGGCGCCGGCGGCCATCGGCGGAATGCCGCGCAGCGTGAAGCGCGCGAGGCTGCGGCAATCGGCGACCAGGTCGCGCTCGCCCTGCACGACGTGCAGCGCCAGCGCGGTCTGGCCGTCTTGGTAGGTCGTGAAATCCTGCGCCATCGCGGTCGGAATGGTCTGGTTGCGCGGCACGATGCGCTCCACGAGTCCGCCCATCGTCTCGATGCCGAGCGACAGCGGAATGACGTCGAGCAGCAGCAGATCGTCCGCGCCGCCGTTCCCGGCCAGCTGATTCGCCTGGATCGCAGCTCCGAGCGCGACGACTTCGTCCGGATTCAGGTTGGTCAGCGGCGGACGGCCGAAGAATTCGGCGACCGCGCTGCGCACTTGCGGCATGCGTGTCGCGCCGCCGACCAGCACGATGCCCTGGAGCTCGTCGGTCTTGAGGCGCGCATCGCGTAGCGCCTTGCGGACGGCGGCGATGGTGCGGTCGGTCAGCGGCTTGGTCGCGATCTCGAAATCGGCGCGCCATAGCTGCGAACGGACTTCGCCGCCCGCCAGCGCAGCGACGAATTCGATGTTTTCAGCGTCGGTCAGCGCTTCCTTGGCTGCGCGTGCAGCGACGAGCAATGCGGCACGGTCGCTGTCGCCGTCAGCCTGTTTCCCCTGCCTGGAAAGCACCAGATCGGCCAGCGCATGGTCGTAATCGTCGCCGCCGAGCGCCGAATCTCCGCCCGTCGCAATGACTTCGAAAACACCCTGCGTGAGTCGCAGGATCGAAATGTCGAAGGTGCCGCCGCCGAGATCGTAGACCGCGTAAACGCCTTCGCTGCCGTTGTCCAGACCGTACGCAATCGCCGCTGCCGTCGGCTCGCTGATCAGCCGCAGCACGTTCAGGCCTGCAAGCTGCGCAGCGTCCTTGGTCGCCTGGCGCTGGCCTTCGTCGAAATACGCGGGAACGGTGATGACGGCGCCGTAGAGCGCGTCGTCGTCGAAAGTGTCCTGCGCGCGGTACCGCAGCGTAGCCAGGATGTCGGCGCTGATCTCCACCGGCGACTTGTCGCCCGCAACCGTCCGCACCTTGACCATGCCGCTCTCGTCGGTCAGCCGGTACGGCATCGCATCGCGATGGACGATGTCGGCCACGCCGCGCCCCATCAGCCGCTTGACCGAAGTGATCGTGTTCGCCGGGTCTTCCGCCCTGGCGGTCAGGGCGTCGAAACCGATCTGGCGGCGGTCGTTTTCGAGGTAGCGAACGACCGACGGCAAAATCACGTGGCCGTCGTCGTCGGGCAGGCATTCGGCGATGCCGTTGCGCACCGCGGCGACGAGCGAATGGGTGGTGCCGAGGTCGATGCCGATCGCAATGCGTCGCTGATGCGGGTCCGGTGCCTGGCCCGGTTCTGAAATCTGAAGAAGTGCCATGATCCTATTGTCCCCAACGGTCGGCCTTAGCCTCCACGTCCTGTGCAAAGCGCTCGATGAACATGAGGGCTCT
>JAQGMX010000274.1 GCA_028292145.1 Variovorax sp. | reverse complement strand
TTCGAACATCTTTCCATTAGGCCGCGGCATGGATCAGGCTGCTGGCCAGAGCGAGGTCGCGCAGCCAGGCGCCGTACGCTTCCTCGTGCTGTGCAGGATCCGCACGCAGCAGCGCCGAGGGATGCAGTGTGACGAGCACCTGCCGGCCCTGCGCGTCGGTGTGCCACTGGCCGCGCTCCTTCATGACGGCGACCGGTCGCCCGAGCAGCGCGCGCGCAGCGGTGGCGCCCAGCGCGACCAGCGCCTGCGGTTGCACCTGCGCCTTTTCGCTCTCCAGCCAGTGCAGGCAGGCCGCAACTTCCTGTTGCGCGGGCGTCTTGTGAATACGCCGCTTGCCGCGCAGCTCGAACTTGAAGTGCTTGACCGCGTTGGTGACGTAAAGCGCTTCGCGCGGCCAGCCCAGGTCGGCGATGGCGCGGTCGAACAGCTGTCCGGCCGGCCCGACGAACGGCCGACCGCGCAGATCCTCCTGATCGCCCGGCTGCTCGCCGACCACCATCAGCGCCGCGCGCACCGGGCCTTCGCCGAAAACGGATTGCGTCGCGTGCGCCCCGATCGGGCATTCGCGGCAGCGCTGGGTGGCATCCTTGAGTTGGGCCAGCGCTTCGACCGGGTCGGCGGAAAGTTGCGTTTCTTCGGGGATCAGCGACAGCGAAGCCGGCGATGCGAGGCTTTCCACCACTTCGATGCGGCGCGCGGGCACGGTCGGCGGCGCTTCGATCATCCGGCCGCTGCGTGCCATCGCGTCGATCGTCAGCGGGGTGATCAGTTCGGCCTCGGGCAGGTTGCGCCAGTACCGCCTTGGCATTTCCTTCTGCATCATCGCCAGCTTCAGCCGGGCCGGATTGAAGATGTTCTGGTAATAAGTGAGCCAGAGCGCTTCGCCCGCATCGGCCGGCGGCGCATCCTGGCGGCGCGCGCCGGGGCCGAAGCTGAGCGCGCCTTCGACCGTGCCAGATGTGCCAGACGCACCTGCCGGCTCCCATCGCAGCGAGCGCTCCGGCGTCAGGATCACCCAGCGCATCTGGGTAAAGCGCCGGACGAAGAACGGTGCGACGGCTTCGACGATGTGGTGGACCGGCTCGAACCACGCCACATGCACCGGCTCCGGATTGCCGGCTTCGACGATGCTGCGGAAACGCACGAAGGCCTTCATCTTGTGCATGTCGCGCCGAACGGCCTGCGCCATGTGCTGCGCATGCACGCGGTCGGCGTCGAGCGGATCGTTGCGCAGGCCGCGCTCGTGCACCAGGCGCCAGAGCAACCGGTACAGCAAGCCGAACCGGGAAGGGTCTTCATGCAGAACGACGGTCTCGCACAATCTTACGAACGCGGGCGGGACGACCGATGCGGAGGCGCCGACATGCGCGCCAGAGCGTCTGGAAGACGAAGCGTCTTCTACTGACGCCGGATCGAAGGCCGGATCGTCGGAAGCGAACAGATCGCCTGCCGCGCTGGCCCGTGTGTGCCACACGACATCTTCGGGGGGAATTTGCCTGGCCAGCAAGGTCCGAGCTTCATGGCGAAAACCCGACCAGTCGGTATCGCCATCCAGCGTGACAGTTTGCGTCGCCATGCGGACCAATTTGCGGCTGTCGGCTTGGGTGCGCTGTAGGCAATCAGGCGGAAAACAGAGAGGCCTGAACCGGCTGCGGCTTGAGATACGCGGCGAGGTCGGCCGCGTCGAGCGCGCGGCCGGGCTTGTGATCGACCGTCAGCACGAAGGGCATCACCTTCTTCAGCGGCACGTGAAGGCGCGACAGATCGTCGCTGCGCAGCTTGCGCACCCGGCGCGCGACCAGCAGCCGCTCGACCGCCTTCACGCCGAGCCCCGGCACGCGCAGCATCATTTCGCGCGGCGCGGCGTTGAGATCGACCGGAAAGCGGTCGCGATGCGCCAGCGCCCAGGCCAGCTTCGGATCGACGTCGAGCGACAGCATGCCGCTCCCTGGCGCATCGGGCTGGCCAGCGACGCTGGGCGGAACGATCTCGTCGTGCGCGAAACCGTAGAAACGCATCAGCCAGTCGGCCTGGTACAGCCGGTGCTCGCGAATCATGGGCGGCGCCGCCAGCGGCAGCGACGACGACGCATCCGGAATCGGGCTGAAGGCCGAGTAATAGACGCGCCGCAGCCGGTAAGCGCCGTAAAGATTGGCGCTGGCGGAGAGGATGGTGCGATCGTCGGTCGCGTCGGCGCCGACGATCATCTGCGTGCTCTGCCCGGCCGGCGCGAACTTCGGCGCGCTGGCACGCTTGGGTTTCGACTGCGGCATCGACATCACGGACACCGTCGACGCATCGCGCGCCTCGCCCTTGGCATCGTCGATGTGCACGCGCAGCCGCGCCATGGAACGGCGGATGGCGGCGCCGTCCTTCTCCGGCGCCAGCGACTCCAGGCTTTCCACTGTCGGCAACTCGACGTTGATGCTGAGACGGTCGGCATAGCGGCCGGCCTTCTGCAGCAGTTCGGGCGAGGCGTCGGGAATGGTCTTCAGGTGGATGTAGCCGCGGAAGTCATGGTCGACGCGCAGCACCCGCGCCACTTCGACCACCTGCTCCATCGTGTAGTCGGGGCTCTGGATGATGCCGCTCGACAGAAACAGGCCTTCGATGCAGTTGCGGCGGTAGAAGTCGAGCGTGAGCTGCACCACTTCTTCGACCGTGAAACGCGCGCGCGGCACGTTGCTGGTGACGCGGTT
>JAQGMX010000258.1 GCA_028292145.1 Variovorax sp. | reverse complement strand
GGCGCCGTCACCAGAATGTGGTCGATGCGCAGGCCGCGATTCTTCTGGTAGCCGAGCATCCTGTAGTCCCACCACGAAAAGCTCTTGGCAGGCTGGTCGAACAGGCGGAACGCATCGGTCAGCCCGAGTTCGAGCAGCGCCTTGAAATGGTTTCGCTCCTCGGTCGTGTGATGGATGGTCTCGCGCAGACCTTCGGGATCGAAGCTGTCGCGGTCTTCCAACACGATGTTGAAGTCGCCGAGCAGCACGAGATCGGGATGCGCAGCGATTTCCTTATGCAGCCAGTCGCGCAACGCGGTGAGCCACTTCATCTTGTATTCGAACTTGTCGCTGCCCGGCGCCTGTCCGTTGACGAAGTAGCCGTTGACGATGCGCAGCGGGCCGGCCGCCGTGTCGACCGTGGCGCTGATGACGCGCGAGTGTTCGTCGGTGAAGCCGCCGATGTTTTTCGTCACATCACGTAGCGGCAGGCGGCTCAGGATCGCCACGCCGTTGTACGTCTTCTGGCCGAACACGGCCGCTTCGTAACCCGCGGCCTTGAGGACTTCGAGCGGGAACTTGTCGTCGGTCATCTTCAGCTCCTGCAGGCAGAGCACGTCGACGGGGTTGGCGGCGAGCCAGTCGAGGACGTGCTGGAGGCGGGCTGTGAGGGAGTTGACGTTCCAGGTGGTGACACGCATATGGCTTGTATCCTATTGATTTAAAAGGACTTTCAAATCCATTCTTTGTTTGATATCCCTCAAATCTGCCCGCAGAAGTGGTCGTTTGATCGGGGGACTTCAGGGGCAATCTGGGTCGATCGGGGAATATCAAAATGTCGGCTTGAACGGCCAGATTTCAGCCGATTATCGTATTTCAACCATTGCTGAAAACAGACGGCCTGCGGAAGCTGGCTTGACCGTTCAACTGGAGATGCCGGTTTCAAGGAAGGGCCACGACCCGGCGCGCGATGCGGCCTCAGGTCTTCAGGATTTCACTGATCTTCTGCACGTTGCGCAGCGTGCTGGAGAGGTGGGCATGCATCGCTTCGGCAGCCTCCTCGTTGCGCCCGCGCTCCAGCAGGTGGAGCAGGCCCAGATGTTGGCGGCAGTGCTCGACATAGCGGCTACGGTCCTGCATCGAGCGGTATGACAGCAGCCGGCGCACACGGTTCACACGGCGGATCGTGTCGATAAAAAAGGCGTTGCCCGAGCCCTCGACCAGAGACTCGTGAAAGCGCACGCCGCGCTCGTGCAGCTGGTCCGCCGTATCGGTCTCGATCCCGCCTTCGAGCAGGTGCGTCTCCGCCGCGCGGCAGCGCGCGACGACATTCGGCGTGAGCCGGTAGCCGGGCTCGCGCAGCGCTGCCGGCTCCAGCGCCAGCCGGAGCCGGTAGGACTGCAGCAGGCTGTCGGCCGTGGTCAGCATCGACGAGAACACCCAGCCATAGCCCGGCTTCTTCTCCGCCCAGCCCTCGCTGGCGATGCGGCCGAGCACGGCGTTGAGCTGCGCCGGCGTCAGGCTGTAACGCTGCTTGAGCAGCGCCTCCGAAAAATCGTCCGGCAGAAGGCCGCGCAGGCGATCGTCGGCAATGCGGAAATACACCTGTGTGACGATGCCCGACTCGTCCAGTCCCAACCGGTCGGCCAGGCCGCGCTCGTCGTCGCCGATCGGCTTGACCAAAAAATATCCTCGGTTGGGCTGCCGCTGCAGCACGCCCTTTTCAGCCAGCAGCGACAGCGCCTCATTGACCGGCGAGCGTGACACCCGCAGGCGGTCGGCCAGCAGCTGCGCGGGCAGGTGGCTGCCGGCGGGCAGAGCGTCTGCACGGATCAGGTCAAGGATCTGGGAAGGGATGGATTGGTCAGTGCGCATCGGAGTGGATTGTCCGATGCGGCGACTGTTTCCCTTGCGCCCCGTGTTCCGTGGCTTTAAGGGCATCTCAATGTGCCGCAGCGATGGCATTGTTGGCCGACACCCCATGACGCTGGACCATTTTCTGCAGAGTGGACGGAATGACACCTCCGGCTCGCAGCAGATTGACTTCCAGCTGCGTCTCGACGGCGGCAATCGCCTCGAACTGCTCCAAGCGTCCATCGGCGCGATGCACCTTCACCGCAACGGCGCCGCGCGGTGCGATGTCCTGCGCCCGCGCATCGATCTCGATGCGGTCGCCAGGCCGCAAAGCCAAAGTCACCGGCGTTGTCCCCTCCGGCATCCGCAGCGGCAGTACCCCCATGCCGATCAGATTCGATCTGTGGATGCGTTCGAAGCTGTTGGCCAACACCGCACGAATGCCCAGCAGCCGCTGCCCCTTCGCCGCCCAATCACGCGACGAGCCCGTACCGTAGCGCTCGCCGGCCACCAGCACCACGGATTCGCCAGCCGCACGGTAGCGCTGCGCGGCCTCCCACAGCGGCACCACCTCGCCACTGGGCACATGCAGCGTGTGCGCTACCGGGGCGCCGGGGGAGAACAGATTCTTCAATGTCTTGCTGTGGAAGGCAGCTCTGACCATCACCTCCCAATTGCCGCGCCGGGAGGCGAAGACGTTCAGGTCATCGCGGTCGTCGCCACGCTCGACCAGGAAGTCGGCAACCTGGCTGTCTTTGGGAATCGCGCTGGCTGGCGAGATGTGATCGGTGGTGATGTCGTCGCCCACGACCAGCAGCGGGTGGGCCGTGTAGTGGCCGAGCAGGCTGCCTTCGGTCAAGGCCGCAAAGGGCGGGCGGCGCAGCGCCGTGGAGGCAGGGTCCCAGGGATAGAGCGGGCTGTCGGGTGCGTCGAGTGCGTGCCACAGCGGATTGGCGGTGGCGATCGCAAACGCGCGGCGGTAGTCCGACGGCTCCTGCGACTGGGCAAACGCCGTGTCGATCTCTTCGGGCGTGGGCCACAGGTCGCGCAGGTACGCCGGCCGGCCGTCGGCGGTGACCTGAACCGGGTCGACGCGCAGATCGCGCTCGGCATCGCCAGCCAGCCCGAAGGCGATCACCAGCGGCGGCGACATCAGAAAGCCCAGGTCGAGGTCCGGGTGCACGCGGCCGGCGAAATTGCGGTTGCCCGACAGCGCCGCGACCGGGTGGATTTCACCGGCGGCCATCGCCTGCTGCACCACCGGCAGCAGCTGGCCGGAATTGCCGATGCATGTCGTACAACCGTAGCCGACGATGTCGAAGCCGACGGCCGAGAGGTCCTGCAGCAATCCTGCGCGTTCCAGGTAGTCGGCGGCGGCGGGTGAGCCGGGACCGAGTGAGGTTTTGACCCAAGGCGGCGCCTTCAGCCCGAGCGCATGCGCCTTGCGCGCGACCAGGCCGGCGGCGATCAGGAGGCGCGGGTCCGAGGTGTTGGTACAACTGGTGATCGCGGCAATGGCGATCGGATGGCGCGGCAGTTCGGCATCGCTTGATTGCGGTGCGAAGCCGAGTGCGGCCAGCGTCGCCCGCGCATCGCCATAACCCAGCAGGTCTTGCGGACGGCGCGGCCCGGCGATATGCATGTCGATGGCGTTCAGATCGACATGGATGGAACGCGTGTAGACCGGCTCGGCGGCCGGGTCGAACCACAACCCCGTGGCGCGGGCGTGGACCTCGACGCGCTCGATGTGCGCTGCGTCGCGCCCGGTCTGCGCCAAGTAGTCGAGCGTGCGACGGTCCACCGGGAAGAAGCCGGTCGTCGCGCCGTACTCGGGCGCCATGTTGGCGACCACACTCCGATCGCCAGCGCTCAGGGTGGTCACGCCGGGTCCGAAGAATTCGACGAACTCCCCCGAGACGCCGATGGCGCGCAGCTGCTGCGTGACGGTCAGCGCCAGGTCGGTGGCGAGCACGCCGGGGCGCAGCGCGCCGGTCAACCGCACGCCGACGACATCGGGAATGCGCAGCATGGTCGGCATGCCGAACATTACGGTCTGCGCCTCCAGCCCGCCCACGCCCCAACCCAACACGCCAATGCCGTTGACCATGGGCGTGTGGCTGTCGGTGCCGATCATCATGTCCGGCACCAGCCAGGCAGCCCCATCGCGCTCTTCCACCGCGACGACGGTGGCAAGCTGCTCCAGGTTGATGGTATGCATGATCCCGGTCCCCGGCGGGTTGATCCGAACGCCGCGCAGTACCTTGGAGGCCCAGCGCAGGAAGGCATAGCGCTCGGCGTTGCGGCGGATTTCAAAGGCCATGTTGAGCTGCGGCGCGTCTGGCCGGGCGAAGGCCTCAACGGCCAGGGAGTGGTCAATCGACACGTCCACCGGCAGGCTGGAATTGAGCACCGTTGGATCGACGCCGGCTTCGGCCAAAGTGCTGCGCATGGCGGCCAGGTCGACCAGCGCAGGCGTGCTGGTCGTGTCGTGCATCAGCACGCGGCCGGGCTGGAAGGCAATCTCCGCCTCGCTCGTGCCCGTGTCCGTCCAGGCGCGCAACGCGGCCAGTGCGGCATCGCGCTCTGCGCCCTGCATGTTGCGCGCAGCGTTCTCCATCAGCAATCGCAGTACCACGGGCAGCCGGCTCAGCCGGTCGCCACACAGCGAAACCAAGTCGGTAGCCAGGTAGTCAGTGCCAGCTGAGTGCAGTCGAAGTGCGGTCGTCTCAGTGTTTTCCATGAGTTTATTTTGCATTTATTGTCAATAAAATGCAATGTAGTGCAAACCCGCAGCCTGTTCGGCAGCGGATTCGCACCTCGTCGTTTCACCAAAGACAAGGATTCCATGCACGCCTACGTTGGCAGCCGCACTACCTACGAACGCAATGCGCGGGGCGAGGGCATCGGCATATTCGAGATCGACGTCGCAACCGGCGCACTGACGCTCCTGGATGTGGTGCGTGAGCTGGTCAACCCGTCGTATCTCGCCATGAGCGCTGGTGGCGCCTTCCTTTACACGGTGCACGGCGACGGGCACGAGATCAGTGCCTTCTCCGTCGACCGCACCACGGGCCGGCTGCGTTTCATCAATCGACAGGACACGCAGGGCCACAACCCAGTGCATCTGGCGCTGGACCCGACCGGGCGCTTTATGGTGGTAACCAATCACCTGGGCGCCAGCCTGGCGGTGCTGCCAGTGAATGGCGACGGCTCGCTTGGCGTGGTCGAGCAATTGGTGACCCTGGAAGGCCAGATCGGCCCGCACCGCGTCGAGCAACAGCAGGCTAAACCGCACTTCAATCCCTTCGACCCGAGCGGGCGCTTCGTCGTCGTACCGGACAAAGGGCTCGACCGCGTGGTCAGCTACCGATTCGAGGACGGACGCTTGCGGCCGGTAGAGACAAGCATGGCGGCGCAGGAGGGCGCCGGACCTCGCCACCTCGCGTTTCACCCAAACGCACCTTTCGCGTATGTCGTCAACGAGCTCGCCTCGTCTGTAACGGCCTGCCGCTACGCTGCAGAAACAGGCGAGCTAGTCCCATTCCAGGTCCTGCCGAGCCTGCCCGACACCTTCACCGGCAACAGCCGCGCTGCCGGCATCCAAGTCGATGCGTCTGGGCGGTTCGTCTACGCGTCGAACCGGGGCTTCGACAGCATCGCCGTCTTCGCCATCGATGCGGCCACGGGCGCACTGCGCTTCGTCGAAGCGGTTGCGACGCAGGGCCGTACGCCGCGGTTTTTCACCCTGAGCCCGGACGGACGCTTCATGTTCGCGCTCAACGAGGACAGCGACGCCATCGCAACGCTGGCCGTCGACGCCGAGAGCGGACGACTGCGGCCGACTGGTGCGAGCGTCGCCTTCGGCAGTCCGGTGTGCATGGTCTTTTCACCTTGAGACGCCAGTAGCCCGTCCATTGCGCAGTCTGTTCCCACTCCCTTTGCCTCCCAAGGATTCCCTTCATGACTTTGATGTATCGCCGCGCACTGATTGGCGCAGCCACGTACGCCGCACTGCTGGCCGTGCCCCTCGCTTCCTTTGCGCAGGACTATCCGATGCGCACCATCACCATCGTCGTGCCGTTCTCTGCCGGCGGCGGCGTTGATGCCATCGCCCGACTGCTGGCAGAGCAGTTGCGCGTATCGCACAAGCAGTCGGTCGTTATCGACAACAGGCCCGGCGCCAGCGGGATGCTGGGCGCCGGCTACGTCGCCAAGGCCAACCCCGACGGGTACACGCTGCTGCTCGGTTCGGCTGGCGAGACCGCGATCAATCCGTTCGTCTACAAGGGCCGCATGCAGTACGCGCCCGAGAAAGACCTTGCACCGATCACGCTGGTCACGCGCGTGCCCAACGTGCTGGTCGCCAACCCTGCGCTGCCCGTCAATAACGTCGAAGAGCTGATCGCCTATGCGAAAAAAAATCCGGGCAAGTTGTCGTATGCGACCAGCGGCGTGGGCAACCCGCAGCACCTGAATGGCGAACTGTTCAGCTCTCTCGCGGGCGTGCAGTTGAACCACATTCCATATAAGGGATCGGCCGGGCAGTTGGTCGACGTGGCCGGTGGCAATGTCGACCTGAGTTTTGTCAGCATGGCCGGCGCCGCACCGTTCATCAAGGGCGGGCGCCTCAAGGCGCTGGCCGTGACTTCGGCCAAGCGCGCCAGCTTTGCGCCCGACATCCCGACCATCGCTGAATACAAGCCGATGACCACCTACAACCTGGACAATTGGTTTGGCCTGTTCGCTCCCGCGAAGACGCCGGCCGATGTACAGCAGAAGCTGAACGCCGCTGTGACGCAAGCCTTGAAGGACCCCATGCTTGCGAAGAAGCTGACCGACCAGGGCGGTGAGCCAGCCCCGATGACCATCGACCAGTTCCGCACCTTCATCAAGTCCGAGTCGGTGCAGTACGGCCGCATCGTGGAAGCAGCAAAGATTACTCCCGAGAACTGAAGACCGCCCGAGCCACAACGTCACCGACATTCAAACAAAGGAACCAACATGCGTCGCAGCACATTTCTGAAGACTCTCGCAACGTTATCGGCAGCCGGAGCACTCCCGCTTTCGACCTGGGCAGCCACCGACATCAAGACGATGATCCCGGCCAACCCAGGGGGCGGTTGGGATACGACCGGCCGCGCGCTCGGCAAGGCCATGCAGGAGGCCGGCTTCGCGTCCTCGGTAAGCTACGACAACAAGGGCGGCGCTTCCGGCACGATCGGACTGGCGCAATTCGTCAGCAGCAGCAAACGCGATCCGCACGCGATCGTCATGACCGGGGCGACCATGGTCGGCGGCATCCTTGCGAGCAGGCAGATCTCCCAATTGCAGGCCGCCACGCCCCTGGTCCGCCTCATGAGCGAGTACCAGGTGTTCGTGGTGCCGACCTCCTCGCCACTGAAGACGATGCAGGACGTGGTCGAGCAACTGAAGAAGAACCCCGGCAGCGTGAAATGGGCCGGCGGCTCGCGTGGCACCACCGAGCACATCGCCGCAGTGATGATCGCAAGAGAAGCCGGCGTCGATCCTACGAAGGTGAACTACGTGGCTTTCCGTGGAGGTGGTGAAGCGGTGTCCGCAATTCTGGGCGGAAACGTCACGGTCGGCGGCAGCGGCTACACCGAATTCGGCGAGTACATCAAGGCCGGGAAGATGCGCGCCATCGCGGTTACTTCCGAGGCCCGCCTCCCGGGCATCGACGCGCCGACGCTGAAAGAGCAGGGCCTGAATGTCGTGATCGGGAATTGGCGTGGTGTCCACGGCGCGCCAGACATCACCGCCGAGCAGCGCAAAACGCTGATCGACGGCATCGTTCAGGCGACAAAGACTCGAGCGTGGCAACAGGCCGTGGAGCAAAACGGCTGGACACCTGCGTTGCTGACCGGTAATGAATTCGGCAAGTTTGTCGAAGACGAATTCGTGAGCTTGCGAACCACCATGACCAAGGCCGGAATGATTTGATCGGCGTTGGAAGTCAAATTTCCTCGCCGCGCTTCATTACCTGTGAATACGGGATAACTGGACGCTTGCTACGCTCGAGAGCGCGGACCGGTTCGTAGATGGACGGCAAACCTCTTCCCGAGGCGACACACGATGCGCGCATCGACGCGCTAATTTCGGCCGCGGCCTGATTCAGCCCGCGTTGGTCCCCACCGACCAATAGAACGTCGGATCGATCCCGTTCAGCGCATGGTCCCCCACGACCCGCGCCTTGTAGATCACCGGGTTGTGCGAGGCCAGCGTTCGCGCGTTGCGCCAGTGCCGGTCGAGCCGAACGTCGTCCTGCAACGCCGACGCACCGCCGACGTCGAAGAGCCGCGTCGCCGACTGCAGCACCGCATCGCCGATGAAGACCTGCGCCTTGGCCATGCGCAGTTCCACGTCGACCAGAAGGGCCATCGGCACCGTTTGGCCTGTGCTTCGCAGCCGGTCGATGTCGCCAAGTCCCGAGGCCACCGCGCGGACGATCGCCGATGCAACGAAAGCGGTACTGGCCAACTGGCCGATGAGTTGCTGCACCAACGGGTCTTCACGCGGCGTCGCCCCGGCGCCGTGGCTGTAGACGCGCTTTCGCGCCTGCACGAAAGCCACCGCGTCACGCTCGACGGCGCGTGCGATGCCGGCCAGCGTGGCGAGGTGCACGAGCTGGAAGAACGCCGTCATCGAGGTCGGGCCGGTACGCGCGCTCGGCAGCACGTGGGCCGGGTCCACGCGAACGCGGCGGAATCGCGTCGTCCCCGATGCGCTCAGGCGCTGGCCGAAGCCGTGCCAGTCGTCTACGCGCTCGACGCCTTTTGCCTCTGCCGGCACGAGAACCAGCACGCGCTCGCCGGTGCGCTCGTCGGGACCGATGCGCTGCGCGGCAACACCGATCCAGTCGGCATACAGCGTGCCGGTGCTGTAGAACTTGTCGCCGTCCAGCAGCCACTCGTCACCTTCGCGGCGTAGCGTCGTCTGCAACGCGCCGAGCGCGCCGTGGCCGAGTTCGGTCGTCGCGTTCCCGAAGATGCTGCCTTCGGCGGC
>JAQGMX010000204.1 GCA_028292145.1 Variovorax sp. | reverse complement strand
TCGATCAGCACGCCGCCGGTGGCCTGCTCGGCCTGCGCGGCAAGCTGCGGCGACAGCGGCGCGGTCGCGGAAAGGATCAGGTCGACCGGCGGAATGGCGAGCCCCGACATCACCAGCGTCTTCAGATGGAACGGCGTCGTGACCAGCGCACGCGGCTGCGGCACCGAAGCCAGCGCCGCGACGATGTCCGCCGGGAAGAAAGGCCGGCCGCTGTCGAAAGCCGCGCCGCCGAGCATCGCCAGCAGCGCCGACGACTCGAGGCCGTAGCTGTGCTGCACCGGCACCGTGGCGACCAGCGTCATGCCGGTCAGCGACGGGCGACCGAGCCATTTCGCCAGCGGGCCGGCGGCGGCGGCGATGTCGCCGACCAGCGTCTGCCACGCCTTGGCATGCGGCTGAGGAACGCCGGTCGAACCGGACGTCAGCAGGCTGACGGCATGCATTTCGCCGGGGAAGGACGGCACCGCCACATCGCCATCGAGCCGAACCGGCGCCGGCTCGGCCAGCCCCGCCGCGGCAGCGCCGAACGGCACCAGCACGCGCGCCATGCCGGACGTGTCCAGCGAAGGCTCATCGGTGGCGGCAACGATGTCGCCGTGCGATTCGCGCAGACGCGCGATGGTTTCCGCACGCGCGTCGGGCGGCAGAAGGCTCGCATGGCCGCGCATCAGCGCCGCGCCGAGCGCGACGGCGAACGCGTAGCGGTCGTTGCAGAGATTGACCAGCGGGCCTTGCGCCGGCATTTGCCCGGCCTGTCGCGCCACGTCCGCCAGATAGGTCCGGCCGCTGACGGCGACGCCGTGGCGCCAGGCCAGCGGTGCGTCGAGGTCGCGCGCGGCCAGTAGCGGAAGAAGAGAGGATTCGTTCGGCAAACTCATGCGTGAGGCAGATTCATTCAATGTCAACGTTTGGCGGACGTATCGGGTGCCGCGGCGCCGTGGCTGTAGAAGGCGCGAATTGCATCGATCATGCGGGTGCGCTCGAATTCGGGGTGCAGGCGGTAGCGCAGCAGATGCTCGCCGACGAAGAGCACGCCGACCATCGCCGGGCTCAGTACGTTGGCCCAGAGCGACCAGGCAGAGAACGGGAGCCACAGATAGATTGCGATCGAGCCCAGCGCAGTGATCGCGAAGTACGCCGTCCAGACCCAGGTCACCTGCCGCGTGTACGCGCGCATGCCGTCGACCAGCGGATGGATGCGCTGCGCAAACTCGCCGATCAGCGACAGCCGTCCGCCGCGCAGCGAGCCGCCGAACCAGCAGCCCAACACCGCGTTGATGCCAAAGTGCTGCAGCACATAGAGCCGGTCGGGATTGCCGGCCTCGCCGCGCGCCAGCGCCCAGACCAGCGCCGCACCCGCCAGCACCACGGCGGCGATGCCCCAGCCGCCGAAGCGCGTCCCGGCGATGCCCAACGCGGTCAGCCACAACGGTCCGAGCAGCACGGCGATGGCCCACGGCGCATCGGCGTGGAAAACCATCATCCAGTGCGAGAGGCCCGCATAGGCGATGCCTGCGAGCAGAAAGAGCGCCAGACGCCAACGCGACATCGCTTACGAACCGCCGGCGCAGTAGCCGGCCATTCAGGCGGCCGGAGCCCGGTTCTGGCCGACGTGCGTCGCCAGCGTGCGCAGCGAGGTGAAGATCTGCTGATTGCGCTCGTCGTCCGAACGCAGCTGGAAGCCGTAGCGGCGCGAGACTTCGAGCGCCACTTCGAGGATGTCGATGGAGTCGAGGCCGAGGCCTTCACCGTACAACGGCGCGTTGGGGTCGATGTCGCCCGGCGCGACTTCGAGATTCAGCGAATCGACCAGCAGCACGGCCAGTTCATTCTCGAGCGGTGTCTGTTCCGCGGGGGCGCCATCGGCGGTGGTGGATGTGGGGGCAGTCGATGACACAGAAACTCCTGGAACAAATTCACGCAATAAGGCGCTTGACGCCGCGGATTATAGGAGGCCATGTTGGCTAGACTCCGGCGTTTCGACCCGACCGGAGCACGCATGGCCGACCCTCTCCTGATAGCCCGTCGCGACACGACGGAATGCTTCCTCCTTCCGGAGCTGGCCAACCGCCACGGCCTCGTCACCGGCGCCACCGGCACCGGCAAGACCGTCACGCTGCAAACGATCGCCGAGCAGCTGTCGAACATCGGCGTGCCGGTCTTCATGGCCGATGTCAAGGGCGACCTGGCCGGCATCAGCCAGCCCGGGAAAATCGGCGACAAGCTCGCCGCGACGCTCAAGGCGCGCGGCATCGAGCCGGCGGAACCTGCCGCCTGCCCGGTCACGCTCTGGGACGTCTTCGGCGAACAGGGCCATCCGGTGCGCGCCACGGTCACCGACATGGGCCCGCTGCTGCTGGCGCGCATGCTCGACCTGAACGACACGCAGTCGGGCGTGCTGAACCTGGTCTTCAGGATCGCCGACGACAACGGCCTGTTGGTGCTCGACCTGAAGGATCTGCGCGCGATGTTGCAGTACGTCGGCGAGAACGCCGGCCAGTTCACGACGCAGTACGGCAACGTCAGCGCGGCCAGCGTCGGCGCGATCCAGCGCGGGCTGATGCAGATCGAGAGCCAGGGCGGCGACAAGTTCTTCGGCGAGCCGATGCTCAACATCGCCGACTTCATGCAGACGGTCGGCGGCAAGGGCGTGGTCAACATCCTGAGCGCCGACAAGCTCATGAACTCGCCGCGTCTCTACGCGACCTTCCTGCTCTGGATGCTTTCTGAACTTTTCGAGCAGTTGCCCGAAATCGGCGATCCGGACCAGCCGAAGCTGGCCTTCTTCTTCGACGAGGCGCATCTGCTGTTCAAGGACGCGCCCAAGGCGCTGGTCGAGCGCATCGAACTGGTCGTGCGGCTGGTGCGCTCCAAGGGCGTCGGTGTGTACTTCGTGACGCAGAACCCGCTCGACATTCCGGATTCGGTGCTGGCCCAGCTCGGCAACCGGGTGCAGCACGCGCTGCGCGCCTTCACGCCGCGCGATCAGAAGGCCGTGAAGGCGACCGCCACCACCATGCGGCCGAAGCCGGGGCTGGACATCGAAGCCGCGATCACCGAGCTGGCGGTCGGCGAGGCTCTCGTCAGTTTTCTCGATGCGAAAGGCAGTCCGAGCATCACCGAGCGCGTCTTCGTGATGCCGCCGGCCAGCCAACTCGGACCGATCGACGCCGCACAGCGTCAGGCATTGATGGCCGACTCGCTGGTCGCCGGCGTCTACGAAAAGGCCGTCGACCGCGAATCGGCTTATGAAAAGCTGAAGGCGCGCGCGGATGCGGCGCCGGGCTTGCCTGCGGACGCGGGCAAGACGCCCGGCAAGCCGCTTGGCACGGCCGGCTCGTCGGCGTCCACGGGCGGCGGGCTGATGGGCAACCTGAACGACATCCTGTTCGGCACCACCGGCCCTCGCGGCGGCAAGCACGACGGGCTGGCACAGACGATGGCGAAATCGGCCGTCCGCACGGTGGGCACCAGTCTCGGAAAAGAAATCCTGCGCGGCGTGCTGGGCGGGATCTTCGGCGGCAAGAAGGGGCGCTGACCCAATGCCAGGCTCGGTCAGCCCGGGTCAGCGGGCCGACGTCCGCTTCGCCATCTCCTGGCGGATCACCCGCGACAGCGCTTCCAGGGAATACGGTTTCTGGACAACCTGGAAGCCGTGCGTGCCATCCTCGGCCAGCGCGGTGCAGTAGCCGCTGGTCAGCACCACCGGCAGGCCGGGGTACCGGTCGCGGATCAACAGCGCGAACTCCAGGCCGTTCATGCCCGGCATGATCACATCGGAGAACACCAGGTCGAAACGCAGACTGTCCTCCTCGAGCAACGAAAGCGCCCTCGCCGCATCGGTCGCCCAGGTCGTGCGGTAGCCCAGGTCGTGCAGCACCTCGGTCGAGAACTGCCCGACCGACGCATCGTCTTCCACCACCAGCACCGACATCCCGGCACCCGTCAAAGACACATCCGGCGTGTCGGCACAGCCCGATTCGGACGGCAGGCCTTCAGTGGCGCGCGGCAAGTAAAGCGTGAATTTTGCACCCTCGCCGAGTTCGCTTTCGACCCGCACGTCGCCGCCCGACTGCTGCGCGAAGCCGAAGACCTGGCTCAGTCCCAGACCGGTGCCCTTCCCGACCCCCTTGGTCGTGTAGAACGGCTCGAAGATCGCTTCGAGGTTTTCCGCAGCGATGCCGGTCCCGGTGTCGGCAACGGAAATCGCCACATAGGCGCCGGATCTCGGCGGCTGGCCCGAGATCGAAGGAAGCGAGTCGACGGTCCCGATGCCGATCGTCAGCGTGCCTTCGCCGTCCATGGCGTCGCGGGCATTGACCGAAAGGTTCATCAACGCCGTACCGAACTGGTTCAGGTCTGCCTTTGCAAGGCAGCTTTCCAAGCCCGCTTCGCCGCCGTCGACCTGGATCGCCACCCGCGCGCCGACCAGCGGACGAATCAGTTCCGTCACCGTTTCGACTTGGCGGCACACGTCGAAAACTTCCGGCCGCAACGGCTGCCTGCGTGCGAACGCCAGCAACTGGCCGGTGAGCTTGGACGCGCGGCGGACGGTTTCCCCGATCGCGTCCAGATACTTGCGCCGCCGGTCGTCCGACACGTTGTGCCGCCGCATCAGCTCCACCGATGAGCCGATCACGGTCAACAGATTGTTGAAATCGTGCGCGATGCCGCCGGTGAGCTGGCCGACCGCTTCCAGCTTCTGCGACTGCCGCAATGCGTCCTGCGCTCGCAACAGCTCGGCGGTTCGCTCGTCGACGCGCTGCTCCAGCGTCTCGTTCAGGCGTCGCAGCTGCGCTCTTGCCTTGACCCCCTCCGTCACGTCGTAACCTCCGGCGAAGATGCCGGTGACCGTGCCTGCCTCGTCGCGGATCGGTTGGTAGAGAAGATCGAGAAACCGGTCTTCCGACTCCCCTGCAAGCCGGATCGCGCGGTCGCGCACCACATACGGCCGACCGCCGGAATAGACAGTATCCAGCAGCTCGTAAAAGCCCTGGCCTTCGAGCTCCGGAAAGACTTCCACCACCGTGCGCCCGATGAAATCCCTGTCGCCCACCATGACCCGATAGGCGTCGTTGACGTACTCGAAGACGTGCGCAGCGCCAGAAAGCACGGCGACGAAGCCCGGCATCTGCGTCAGCAACTGACGCTGCCGCTCACGCTCCCGGATGGCCTCGCGACGCCCCAGCACTTCGGCCGATGCGTCGGACGTCGTGCAGAGCATGCCGATGACGGTACCGGTCTCGTCGCGCAGCGGTTGGTAGGTGAACGTCCACCAGGTCTGTTCCTGGTAGCCGTTGCGGCTCATGGTTAGCGGCATCTCTTCGAAACGGCTGCCGGTCCCTGCCAGCGCACGGGCGACGATGGGTTCGATGTCCGGCCACACGTCCGGCCAGATCTCGGCGAAGGGCTCACCCATCGCTCGGTCGACCCGGGCACCGAGAAATGGCGCATAAGTCGCATTGAAGAAGAAACGCAGTTCCGCACCCCATGCGAAAAACATCGGCTGCGGCGAATCCATCCAGGTGGCGAGCGTACTTTTGACGGCTGCCGGCCACAGCGCGATGTCGCCGAGCGGCGTTTCCGCCCAGTTCCTGTCACGGATGGCGCTGCAGAAACGGTCGTCGGACGGCAGAAAGCCGCCAGCAACCGCGGCGGCCTCGGTGGACAAGGCGGGAGTTTGGGCAGCGTCGGGAACTTCAGTCATTTCCCGAAGCATTTCAAGCTTCGTCGCCGCCCGGTTCGGGCACTTCAGCTGCCCGACTCTGCGTAGGCCAGGAGCGAAAGCTTCAGTCGAAGATCCACTCGGCGCCCACCGTGGCGGCTGCACCGGCGCGGCTGATGCCGACACCGCCGGTGACGGTCCAGGCGTTGCTTTCGGCCGTGCGGCGGAAGCTCACGCCGACCGCGCTTTCGCCTTTGAAGACCGCAGAACCGACCCGCATTGCCACCTTGCCCGGCGCCGACGTGCCCGGCATCTGCACAGCCATCGCAGAGGCGACGCCCGCGTAAGCATTGCGAGCCACGCTGTCGACACGGTTGTTGACGGCGTCGATCCGGCTGTTGGCGGCCGCCTGAACGCTGTTCAACTGGTTCACGTTGGTGGCATCGGTGGCGGCGACGCCCGGAGCGACGTTCGACACTACCGTGCCGTCCGGAGCCTGGCCGCCGCCGAGCACGAGCTTGCTGTAATTCACCGTGCCGTCGGAATTGCGCTCGTACTGCGTGCTTGCAGCCTGCACGGCCTGCAACTGGCGAACGTTGACGGCATCGGTCGCCTTGGTGCCGCCCGCGACGTTCACGATCTGTCGTTCGCCGCCCTCTGTGCCCACCGAGATCGCGCCTTGCGTCGACGCGACCACCGCGCCCGAAAGCGCCTCCTTGGCACCGGCCAGCCCGACGCGGTCCGCCACGCTTCCGGCGCCCAACGCGACGCCGCCGTCAGCCTTGACGACGGTGTTGTTGCCGATCGCCGTTCCGTGTTGGGCGATGCTCGCATCGGCATTGCTGCCCAGCGCGGTGCCGCCGTCGATGGCTTTCGCCGTCGCGCCGACCGCCGTTGCATTCAGGCCGACAGCCGTACTGTTCAGTCCGAGCGCCACAGCGCCCTTGCCGGCCGCCTGGCTGCCGGAGCCCATCGCAATGCTGCTCTCGCCCGTCGAAATGGCGCCCGGGCCCATCGCGAGACTGTCGATGCCGGTCGCCTGCGCGGCGGCGCCGGTGGTGTTCGACTGGACGTAGGTGCCGCCGCCGCTGGTGACGGTGCGCACGGCGGTATTGAGCGACGCGATGGAGCCACTCAAGCCGCCGAGCGCATCGCCGACGTTGTTGTAATTCGTACTCGCGAGGGTTCCGTCGTTCGCGATACCGTTGATCAGGTACGTGGGCGACTGCATCGAACCATCCGCCAGCACCTGGGCGCCGCCGCCCAGCGTAGCGGCAAGCGCGCGGACCTGCTGCACATTGGCCGCATCGGTGTTCGCCGTGCCAGCCGCCACGTTGGTGACTTGCCGCTCGGCGCCGGTGCTGCCGACCGAGACCACGTTGTTGCGGCCGCCGTCGGCTGCGTTCTCGCCGATCGCGACCGATTGCGCACCGGTGCTCTTCGCACCGTTGCCGACCGCCAGGCCGCCGACGCCGCTGGCCGACGGCGCCGCGTAGGTCGTCGTGTTCGCGGTGATCCAGGTGTTGGCGGCGACCGTTCCCGCCGCGGCGACCTGAGCCACCGTCGCGGCATCGCTGCCCGCGACGCCGGCCGCGACGCCACTGATCACGCGGTTGCCCGCCGTGCCGGCGACATTCAGCACCGAGCCTCCCGTCGCTGCGCCGACCGTCAGCATGCCGGTTCCCGGCGCGCCGCCGACCTGCTGCACCAGCCCCACCGTACCGCTGTTGATCGCCCCCAGCAAGGCCGCCGAGGCCGCGTTGGTCGCAGTCAGGCCGGTGTCGATGGCCGCCACGGTGCTCGTCAGGTTGTTGTAGCTCTGTCCGCCGACCGTGAAGCTCGGCGCGACCGCTGCGCCCGTCAGCGCGTTGAAGACGGTCTGCCCGACCGCAGAATTGATGTTGCCTGTCACGGCGCTCAGCTGGCTGACGTTCACCGCGTCGGTGCCGAGCGAGCCGGCGGCCACGTTCGTGATGCGCCGCTGTGCCGCTGCCGTGCCGACCGAGACTTCCGAAACCGGCGCCGCAGCGGCCGTCACAAAACCGAGCCCGGCCGGCGCCGCAGTGCCCGTCACGCTGCCCGAGCCCAGAGCGACGCTGCCTGCGTACTTCGCCACCGCCACCGCACCGATCGCGACGCTGTCGGCGCCTTGCGCCTGCGCATCTGCAGCGGCCGAATTCGTGTGGAAATACTTGATACCGGCACCATTCGCGACAGAATTGTTCACTGCTGCGAACGCGGCACCGGCATCGGTGTAGGTCGTTCCGCCGACCGTGAAGGCCGGTGCGGTCAGCTTGCCGGTCGCCGGGTCGTAGGTCGAGCCGCCGCCCAGGTTCGTTGCAACCGAAGCCAGTCCGGTGTTCAGCTGACCGCCGTTGACGGCATCCGTCGAGGCCACGGCCGTCGACCCGCTGCGCACGTTGTGCAGCCCGACCGGGCCGGCCGCGGCGCCGACGAGCGTCATGTCGTTGGTCCGTGTGCCGCCGTTGCGCACCGTCGGCGTCGCCGCGTCCGAGAACTGCACCGGGCCTGCCCCGCCGTTGTTGAGGCTGGTGATGGCTGTGTTGTAGGTGTCGAAACCGCCCTGCAGCGTGGTTGCTGTGGACCCGTTGGCCGTGTTGTAGGTCGGTCCGGAATAGGTGCCGGTGGCGACGTTGACCGTGCCGCCCAGGACGCCGGCGACATTGGCAGCCAACCCGTTGACCGAGGTCGTCAGCTGCCCCACGTTCGCGGCATCCGTCGCAGCCGAGCCCGGCGCGACGTTGGTCAGTTGACGGGCAAGCCCGGCGCTGCCGAAGGACACCTCGCCGGCCGAGGTCTGGCCGGTGCCTGCGCCGTAGGCGGTGTATCCGCCCGAGACGCCGCGGACGGCGGTCGAGTTGGCGCCGAGCGCAACGCTGTTGGCGACCGAGACGCTGCTGCTCACACCGACAGCCACGCTGTTCGTGGACGCCGACGCGCTGTTGGAGCCGATGGCGATCGCACCGATCGCCGCCGCATTGCTGTTCGCGCCGAACGCCATCGCGTTCTGACCTGTGGCGATCGCGCTGCTGCCAAAAGCCATCGACGAAATGCCGTTCGCTGAACTCGACATGCCCATCGCGATCGCCGCGTCGCCGTTCGCATTGTTCAGATTGCCCGCGGCAATGGCACCGTTGCCGACCGCCGTGTTGTCCGCACCGACGGCCAAGGCGCCCGTTCCGGTGGCGTTGTTGGGGTCGCCGATCGCGACCGCGCCGTTGCCGCTCGCCCTGTTGCCTGCGCCGATGGACACGGCCTTGCCGCCGGTTGCCACGGCCGCATCGCCGATCGCGACCGCCGAATCGGCGTCGGCACGCGTGTTGCGGCCGAGAGCGATGGCAGCGATGCCAGACGCCACAGCGTTCCCGCCGACGGCTGTCGAATCCACGCCCGACGCGACGCTATCACCCAGCGTCGAATTGGTGCGGTAATACTTGACGCCCGCGCCACCGCTGACGGAGTCGTCGATATTGGCTAGCGCATCGCCGACGTTGTCGTAAGTCGTGCCGTCGATGGAATAGGCCGGGGCGGCGACTTTGCCTGACACGGGGTCGTAGACAGCGCCGCCGCCGAGGTGTGTCGCGACCGAGGCGAAGGCTGCGTTCAGCTGGCCTCCGTTCACCGCATCGGTCGATGCCGCCGTTGCGGTGGAACCCGCCGCGACGTTGTGCAGCCCGACAGGAACGGCGGAAGCGCCGACCAGCGCCATGTCGTTCGACTTGATCCCGCCGTTCGCGACCGTCGGCGTACCCGAATTGGAATACTGCAGCGGGCCGATGGCGCCCCTGTCGACCGTGTTCGAAAGCGTGGCGACGCTCAGGTTGGTCGCGTAGAGCTGCGCGCCGTTCACAGCCTGGTTCGACGCCACCGACACCGCGCCCGGCGCAACGCCCGATACCGTCACCGCGCCCAGCGTGTTGCCCTTGCTAAGGTCAATGGACGCCGTCGGTGCGCCCGAACTATCGGGTGTGTATTGCGCGCTCAATGCGTTGGTCGCCGCAAGTGCGGTGCCGACGTCGCGCCGCACGACCCCGCCGACGGTGTAACTCGGCGCATTGAAGGCACCAGACACCGGATTGAAAGACGCACCGCCGCCCAGCGAAGTCGCCAGGTTGACGCCGACTGCGGCAAGTTGAGAGACATTGACACCATCGGTCGCCGCCGTTCCAGCCGCCAGATTGGTGATTTGGCGAGTGCCGCTCGCAGTGCCGATGCTCAATTCGCCAACCGACGATTCGGTCGCGCTCAGCGCATATCCCGTGAATCCCGTCCTTGCGCCACGGCCCGCGCTGGCGTTTGCGCCCAACGCGACGTTGTCGCCTGCGCGGCCTGCGACGATGTTTGCGCCTGCGCCGAGGACGGTGCTGTTCAA
>JAQGMX010000192.1 GCA_028292145.1 Variovorax sp. | reverse complement strand
GTCTTGAATGTCGGTTCGGGATGGCTCATGGCGCCCTCGTTTCGCAAATTCGCAGGTTCGTGGCAGAGCGGCATGCCATGGCGCACCGCAAGTTTTGCCAGTTTAACCCGGCTGTAATTATTAATTCAATCCCATTTTTGAGGTAAATTCGCGACCATGTCCGCTGTCACCCTCACTCCTCGCGCCCTCTACGAGGAGGTGGCCGAGCTGCTTCGGCAGCGGATCTTCCAGCGTGCGCTGGAGCCCGGAAGCTGGATCGACGAGATGAAGCTGGCGGAGGAATACGGCATTAGCCGGACACCGTTGCGGGAAGCTCTCAAGGTGCTGGCGGCCGAGGGACTGGTGACGATGAAGGTGCGGCGCGGCGCCTATGTGACGGAGGTGTCGGAGAAGGATCTGACCGATGTCTATCACCTGCTCTCGCTGCTCGAAAGCGACGCAGCCGGCGTGGTCGCGCAGTGCGCCACCGACGTCGAGCTTCGCGAACTGCAAGCGTTGCAGGAAGAACTCGAAGCTGCTGCCGCGCCCGGCAAAGTCGACCGCGGGCACTTTTTCGCTGTCAACGAACGCTTTCACATGCGGCTGCTCGCCATTGCCGACAACCGCTGGCGCGACCAGATGGTGGCCGATCTGCGCAAGGTCATGAAGCTCAACCGCCACAACTCGCTGTTGAAGGCCGGCCGCATCGACGAATCGCTCGCCGAGCATCGCGCGATCATGGCCGCTCTGCTTGCGCGCGACAGCGAGGCGGCGACGGCGCGGATGCAGGACCACTTCAAGAGCGGCCTCGAGGCGGCAGTCGAAAGCTAGACCGCTTCCTCTTGCTGGGCATGATGCGCAGGCTCGTGGGCCAATGCCATCACGGCGTGCGGGTCCATTCCCTTGAGCTTGTGGTCGCTCCAGACCTGGCGCCAGCGGCGCGCGCCCGGTAAGCCGTTGCGCAAACCGAGCATGTGGCGCGCGATGTTCGACCAGGGCGTGCCGTACTCCGCGGCCTCGCGCACCATGTAATCGCACATCCGGCGCTCGACTTCTTCCCGCGTGAGTTCGCTCGGCGCTGCGCCGAAGAACTCCGCATCCCATTCGGCCAGCCACCACGGGTTGTGGTACGCCTCGCGCCCGACCATGACGCCGTCGAGCAGCCGCAAATGCTCATGCACCTGCGCGTTCTGCGTGATGCCGCCGTTGACTGAGAGCGCCAGCGACGGAAAGTCGTGCTTGAGGCGATGCACCAGCGCGTAGCGCAACGGCGGCACTTCGCGGTTCTGCTTGGGCGACAGCCCTTGCAACCACGCGTTGCGCGCATGCACGATGAAGGTTCCGCAGCCCGCTTCGCTCACCGTCCCGACGAAATCGCGCACGAAATCGTAGCTCTCGACCTTGTCGATGCCGATGCGGTGCTTGACCGTGACCGGCACACTCACCACGTCGACTATCGCCTTCACGCCGTCCGCCACCAAGGCCGGCTCCGCCATCAGGCAGGCGCCGAAAGCGCCGCGCTGCACCCGCTCGCTCGGGCAACCGCAGTTCAGGTTGATCTCGTCGTAGCCCCACTCTTCGCCGAGCTTCGCGCAATGCGCCAGATCTGCTGGCTCGCTGCCGCCGAGCTGAAGCGCAATCGGGTGCTCTTCAACGTTGAAACGCAGATGACGCGGCACGTCGCCGTGGACGAGCGCACCGGTCGTGACCATCTCCGTGTAGAGCAGCGCATGACGCGACAGCAGCCGGTGGAGAAATCGGCAGTGGCGGTCCGTCCAGTCCATCATCGGGGCGACTGAGAGCGATTTTTCTTTTGAATTCAACAGCTTATCCTTGTTGCCGCGGAGGCAAAGCTGGGCAAGGCGAGCGGACGGACCGCACCAGGAAGGGAGCGCTAGTTTCTCATGCAGCCGCTTTTCCACAGGGTCCGCGCCTGAATGTTTCAACCGGCATACTGACGTGATGTCCGACGCACCATTTTTGCCTCCGCCAAAGAAACGCGTGTCGCGCTGGGCGCGCTGGCCACTGAGCTTCTTCGGTCTCCTTGCGTTGCTGATGCTCGGCCCCATCGGTGTGCTGGCTTCCGGCAAGCTGGATTTGGACACGCCATGGTATTTGACGAGTCAGGAGAGCACAGGGCAGGCGCCCGCCCCTTCGGTCGAGCGCGGCGCAGTGGTGCAGGTCTATGGCGCCCGGATCGTGCGATGGCGCGGCGCCTTTGGTATTCATCCCTGGATCGCGGTCAAGCGTGCCGGTGCGGAGCTCTATACGACTTATCACATCATCGGCTGGCGGGCCCGCAGCGGCGGAGATGCCATGGTCACCAACGAAGTGGCCGCGCCGGACCTGCTTTGGTTTGGCGCCTACCCGCAATTGCTTGCGGACCACAGAGGCGCCGAGGCTGAAGCCATGATCGAGCAGATCGAATCAGCCGTGGCGGCGTATCCCTGGCGCGCGTCGTACCGCCTTTGGCCCGGCCCCAACAGCAACACCTTCGTCGCCTGGGTAGCCCGGCAGGTGCCTGCGCTGCGATTGGACCTGCCACCCACGGCCATCGGCAAGGACTATCTCGGCCCGACGACCTTCATCGGCCATGCGCCAAGCGGCACCGGCTGGCAGTTTTCGCTGTTGGGGCTGGCGGGGGTGACGGTGGCACGCGACGAGGGCTTGGAACTGAACCTGTTGGGCCTGGGCTTCGGTGTGGACGTAGACGATCTGGCCTTGCGGCTACCAGGTTTCGGCCGGCTGCCGTGACATCTGGAGCGGGTGCGGGCAAGCCACCTGCAACACTTGGGCATCCTGCCGAACCGAAACCCACACAGGATTTGAAAATGTTCAAAGAATTTGCAGAACGTGCGCAGCGCCTGAACCACGACTTCCGCACGCCGATCGGCACCATTGCCACGGCGCTCGATCTGCTGCGTGCGGGCAACGCCGATTTCGACGAAAGTGATCTGGAAGCGCTGCGCATTCTTGAACGCCAAGTCGACAAGCTGACGACGCTTGCCGAGTCCCTGCGCTCCTTAGCCGAAGAAATGGCGCTGTCTGCACACTGAGCAGAAGCAAACCAGATTGGCTTAAGGCACAACTTTCTTGTCGGCCGTTCCCAGTTCCGCACCGGTGAGCGGATCGGCCGAGGGGTCCGACTGGGTGCGGGTCGCCATAGCCATCAACGTGTCCATCTCGGTTTCCGTCGTTTTCACCGACGCGAACCCGGAGCCGCCATCGACAGCCGCCGCGTCGGCAGCTTCGACAACGGTCCAGTTCTCACCCTGGTTCCACGAACCGCTCATGTCCCCATCGCCGCTGGACATGTTGAAGTAGACGCTCGTGAAGCGAGGATCTCCCGGAAGCTTGCCGGGCGGGAAGTTCGGTTCGATCGAATACAGAGCCTTCTCGAACGACTTCTGGTGCGCGATCTCGCGCGTCATGAGAAAGCCCAGGGCTTCCTTCACACCCGGGTCGTCGGTGAGATTGATCAGTCGTTCATAGACGATCTTCGCGCGCGACTCCGCCGCGATGTTCGACCGCAAATCGGCCGTGGGTTCGCCAATGGTGTCGATATACGCCGCTGTCCACGGAACGCCTGCCGAACTCACCAGCGCGGGACCGCCGCCATAAAGAACCTGCGTGACGTGGCTGTCGTTGCCGGCGCCATTGATCGCGCGATAGAGATCGGCCTCCTTCTCCACACCTTCCGCCAAGCGGCCTTTGGCGCCCTTGTTCAGCATGCCGACGATGGTGCCGATGACTTCGAGGTGGCTGAGCTCTTCAGTCGCGATGTCGAGAAGCATGTCCTTACGGCCGGGATCGTCCTCGCCCACAGCCTGGGTGAAATAACGCATCGCTGCGGCAAGCTCACCCTGCGGCCCGCCGAATTGTTCGAGTAGCAGGTTGGCAAGACCTGGGTTGCTGCCGTTCACGCGCACCGTGTATTGCAGACGCTTGTTATGCGAAAACATGGGTAGTCCTTTGAGTGGTTGAAATTCATACCTGGCGACCAACGGCCGCACCACTGTTCGGCAAACCGCGTGCCGCTGCTTTCGCACTTGTTCGCCTGGCGGGCCGGCAACACCTGCCGCAAATTCTTCCGATGGACCGCACCGGCGACGCACGATCAGAGGCAGCGTGGAGTGGGTGTCGGGCGAAGATCGGGTGACTGTCGGCGCGGCATGTGGTTTGCCCCATCGAAGCGCGGTGCGATTTGCCCGTATGCACCACAGAAGGAAACGACATGTCGAAAGAGCCTCCAGTCGTCGGACGCGCCGGCGACTCTCTGGCCATGTCTGCAGCCATGAGGCGACGTCCCCATGCGACAACGCCTCCCTCGAGATTCGACTACCTGATCGTCGGCGGCGGCTTTGCCGGCTGTGTGCTGGCGGAGCGCCTGGCGACCCAGCTGGACCGCCGCGTGCTGGTCGTCGACCGGCGCGATCACATCGGCGGCAATGCCTACGACATGCTCGACGCAGCGGGTGTGCGGGTGCATCGCTACGGGCCACACATCTTTCACACCAACTCACGCAAGGTGTTCGACTACCTCTCCCGGTTCACCGCCTGGCGGCCGTACCAACATCGCGTTCTGGCCGAGGTCGACGGTCGCCAGGTACCCATACCGATCAACCTGACGACGCTCAACACGCTGTACGGGCTGAACCTGGATTCGTCGGGCGCAGAGGCTTTCCTGGCAGCACGCGCGTGTCCAAGCGCGCGCATGGAAACGTCGCGCGACGTCGTGATCGGCCAAATCGGCAAGGAGCTCTACCGGAAGTTCTTCGAGGGCTACACCCGCAAGCAATGGGGTATGGACGCTTCCGAACTCGACAAGTCCGTCGCCGCCCGCGTGCCGACACGCACCGATACCGACGACCGTTATTTCCAGGACACCTACCAGTACATGCCCGAGGAAGGCTACACGCGCATGTTCGAACGCCTGATCGACCATCCGAACATCTCGTTCCTGCCCCGCACCGACTTCCGGGAGGTCAAGAACGCCGTCGCATTCGACCATCTGATCTATTCGGGACCGATCGACGAATACTTCGAATACTGCTACGGAAAATTGCCTTACCGGTCGTTGCGGTTCGAGCACAGCAGTCACGACTGCGAACGCTTTCAGGCGGCAGCGGTCGTCAACTATCCGTCGCTCGATGTTCCTTTCACGCGCATCACGGAATACAAGTACCTGACAGGCCAGTCGCATCCGCGCACCAGCATCACGCGCGAGTTTCCTACTGACGAAGGCGATCCGTACTACCCGATCCCGAGGCCCGAGAACGCCCTGCTCTATCGCCGCTACGAAGCGCTGGCGGAGCAGACGCCGCAGGTCACCTTCACCGGGCGGCTGGGTACCTACCGGTACTACAACATGGACCAGGTGGTCGCGCAGAGCCTCGCGCTTTTCGATCGCATCGCGAAGAAAAGCGGTGCGCCTGCATGAAGCCGCTATTCAGATCCTTCTGGATGGGCGGCTATGAAGGCGCGGACCATGTCAACAGCTTTGGACGGCCGCTGCACATGCGGCGCAGCAATGGTCACGAGCTGTGCGCCGATGCCGACTATGCGGCGCTGGCGCGCTACGGCATCCGGACGATTCGCGAGAGCGTCGGCTGGCGTGCATCGACCGATGCCAGCGGCAAACTCGACCTCGGCGTCGTCATGCGGCTGGCAAACCTTGCACAGCGGCACGGCCTGCAGGTCATCTGGACCTTCCAGCATTACGGCCATCCACCGGACGTCGATCTCTTCGGCCCCGGCATGAACGCGCGCTTCGCCGGCTTCTGCGGCGAGACGGCCCGAGCGCTCAAGGACATCGGCGACCAGCCGCCCATCTTCCAGCCCATGAACGAAATCTCGTTCTTTTCATGGGCTGCCGCATCCACGAATCTGATCCATCCGTACGCCGCCGGCATGAACGCAAGCGGCTACGACCTCAAATGCAGGCTGGTCGAAGCGACCATTGCCGGCTGCGACGCGATCTGGTCCGAGTCACCT
>JAQGMX010000168.1 GCA_028292145.1 Variovorax sp. | reverse complement strand
ACCGGGTTCAGGATGTCGTCGTAGGCCATGCCGTGGGCGACGCAGGAGTTGAAGTCGTCTACGCCGTAGGCCGGCGACGAATGCACGAGGCCGGTGCCGTCGGTGGCGGTCGCGTAGTCGGCCAGGTAGATCGGCGACAGGCGCTTGTAACCCTGCACGCCGTCGTCGTCCGACACGTCGTACAGCGGATGCTCGAATTCCAGCCCGCCGAGCGCCTCACCCTTGACGGTCGCCAGCACCTTGCCGTCGAGCGCGTAGCGCGTCATGCACATCTCGACCAGCGACGCGGCCAGGATCAGCAGGCCGCGCTCGGTGTCGACCAGCGAATATTCCAGCTCCGGGTTCAGGTTGATCGCCTGGTTGGCCGGGATCGTCCAGGCGGTTGTGGTCCAGATGACGGCGAAGATGTCGCCGAGGATCAGGTGGTCGGTGCCGAAGGCGGCCAGCACCTTTTCGCGCTCGTGGGCCTTGAAGGCCACGTCGATGGTCTGCGACTTCTTGTCGGCATATTCGATCTCGAACTCGGCCAGCGACGAACCGCAGTCGAAGCACCAGTACACCGGCTTCAGGCCGCGGTACACGAAGCCGCGCTCGATCACGCGCTTGAAAGCGCGCAATTCGCCGGCCTCGTTGGCGAAGTCCATCGTCTTGTAGGGATGATCCCATTCGCCCAGCACGCCCAGGCGCTGGAAATCGGCCATCTGCTGGGCGATCTGCTCGGTCGCAAAAGCGCGGCTCTTGGCCTGCATGTCGTCGCGGCTCAGGTTGCGGCCGTGCTTCTTCTCGATCGCGTTCTCGATCGGCAGGCCGTGACAGTCCCATCCCGGCACGTAGAGCGCGTCGAAGCCGTCGAGCTGCCGCGCCTTGGTGATCATGTCCTTCAGGATCTTGTTAACGGCGTGACCCATGTGGATCTGGCCGTTGGCGTAAGGCGGGCCGTCGTGCAGGATGAACTTCGGGGCTCCGTGGCGGGCATCGCGCAGGCGGTGGTAGCGGCCTTCATCGTTCCATTCCTTGACCCAGCCCGGCTCGCGCTTGGCCATGTCGCCGCGCATCGGGAAGGGCGTGTCCGGCAGGTTGAGGGTGGCGCGGTAATCGGCAGGGGGGTTGACGTCAGACATAGGGGTGCGGAAGTTCGGCGGTGGGCGGGAGAGCAAGCCGTTCGCCCTGAGCTTGTCGAAGGGCTGCAGCACGGGTGTGCAGGATTAAATTCGGTCCCGCGAGGAAAAGAAGGCACGGGCGTCGCGGCCATCCTTTGCGATGCCTGCAGTCAGGGCTTCGAGGCTGGTGTAGCGCAATTCGTCGTGCAGTTTGTGCAACAGTTCCACGCGCACGATTTTACCGTAGGCCCCTTCGACGCCGAGTTCCGCGGGCCAGTCGAGGCAGTGGGTTTCGAGCAGCACGCGCCCGCCGTTGACGTCGTTGGCGTCCAGCGACGGCCGCACACCCAGGTTGGCGACGCCCTGCAGCGGCCTCTCGGACAGGCCGTGCACCAGCACCGCGAAGATGCCGCTGGCTGCGGGCTTCCAGTGCTTGAAGCGCAGGTTAAGCGTCCGAAAACCGTCGTCGCGTCCCGGTGCCGAGGCGCCCAATGCGCGGCCGAGCTTGCGTCCGTGCACCACGTGGCCCGAAATCGCGTACGGACGCCCGAGCAGCGTGTGCGCGTCGGCCATGCGGCCTTCGCCCAGCGCGTCCCGCACCGCCGAACTCGACACCCGCAGCCCGCGCACCTCGTAACTGTTCATGCGCGCCACGTCGAAGCCATGCCGCTCGCCGGCCGCATCGAGCATCGCGTAGTCGCCGGCACGCTGGGCGCCGAAGCGGAAGTCGTCACCCACCAGCACGTAACGCGCACCGAGGCCTTCGAGCAGCACGTGGCGGATGAATTCCTCCGGCGTCTGTGCGGCCAACCTGGCATCGAAGGGCAGCACGACGGTCTGCGCGACGCCGCATGCCGCAAGTTCGCTGAGCTTGTCGCGCAGCGTGCCGATACGCGCCGGCGCCAGTTCGGGGCGTTTGTTGGCGGCGGCGAAGTAATCGCGCGGATGCGGCTCGAAGGTCAGTACGCAGCTGGGCAGCCCGCGTTGGCGCGCCTCGGTGTTGAGCAGCGCCAGCATGGCCTGGTGGCCACGATGAACGCCGTCGAAATTGCCGATCGTCAATGCGCAGGCCGGAGCCACGCCGGGATGCCGAAACCCGCGAAAAACCTGCATGAATTGATCTATTTTTGATAGCGCCCAAAGCCCGCTGAATAAGCTTGGCCGGGCGATTTGTCACAAAGCCGGTATATTGTGACGCAGTGCGTCGCGGCGCCGAACCTTCCGGGTTTGCGTCGCGGTCAGGTCTCTCCGTTTTTCGTCCCTTTTGAGGAGGCGTGTGGTGAAGGTCTTGAAGCTGTCGGCCCAAGGGCTGCCCCAATCGTGGATTTCGCTGGAACAGGCGGTGATCCACTATGCCGCGGACGAGGTGCGCTGGGAAGCGGGCGCCCAGGTGGCTGTCTTCCGTGGCGGGCACAACGCCGTAACGGGTCTGCAGTCGCAGATCGCCATCAACAGCATCATCGGTACCAAGGGCGTTCCGCGGATCAATCCGTTTCTGCAGCGCCCGGGGCTCACGAACAGCAAGTTGTTCGCCCGTGACCGCAACGTCTGCGCCTACTGCGGCGGCCTGTTCCACGAAGAGGATCTGACGCGCGAGCACATCATTCCGTTTGCGCAGCGCGGCATCGACGTGTGGATGAACGTGGTCACGGCCTGCCAGCCGTGCAACCACCGCAAGAGCAGCCGCACGCCGGAACAGGCCAATATGCCGTTGCTGTACGCGCCTTACGTGCCAAGCCTCTGGGAAGACTTCATCCTGCGCAATCGGCGCATCCTGGCCGATCAGATGGAGTTTCTGAAGCGCGGTCTCCCGAAGACATCGCGACTGAACCTCAACGGCTTGAACTGACGTCGCTGAAGGTTCAGAACAAGTTCAGGCGAACACGCCAGCCGTTTCTTGCATGCGCTCCGACACCTCTGCCAGGTGATGCAGCGTGTCGCCGAACGTCATTTCGAGCTGCGTCAGCCGCTTGAAGTAGTGGCTGACGATGTATTCGTCCGTCATGCCGATGCCGCCGTGAAGCTGCACCGACTGCTGCGCGACGAAACGCATCGAGACGCCTAGCTGGTACTTTGCCCGCGCAATCGCCTGTCGGCGTTCGGCCGTCGGCGCATTCAGCTTGAGGCTGGCGTAGTAGCTCATCGAGCGCGCCAGTTCGAGCTGCATCTTCATGTCGGCGACGCGATGGCGCAGCGCCTGGAAGCTAGCGATGTTGACGTTGAACTGCTTGCGCGTGTTCATGTAATCGACAGTGACCGCCAACGCCTTGTCCATGATGCCGACCGCCTCGGCGCAACTCGCCGCGATGCCGACGTCGACCGCGTGCTCGAGCGCCGTCAGGCCGTCCCGTGTGACGAGGCTCGCTGGGGCGTTGTCGAACACCACTTCCGCGCCGCGGCTGCCGTCCTGCATGCCGTAGCCGCGCGACTCGACGCCGTCGGTGCTGCGTTCGACGAGGAAGAGGGCGATCTTGCCGTCGATCTGTGCCGATACGAGGTAGGCGTCTGCTTGATCGCCTGCCGCAACCAGACTCTTGCTGCCGGAAACCGTCCAGCCGCTGCCCGACGACGTGGCCGTCGCCGCACAGACATCGAGTCGGTAGCGTGACTTTCGCTCCTGATAGGCCAGCACGACCAGCGCCTCGCCGCTCGCAATGCGTGGCAACCACGCGCTTTTCAGTTCGGCGTCCCCGTAGCCGCTCAAGACCGCTCCGGCGATCAGCGTCTGCGCGAACGGCTCCAGCACGATGCCGCGACCTAGTTCCTCCATCACCACCATCCCGGCGACCGGGCCCATGCCCAGTCCGCCGGCGTCTTCGCTAATATAAAGACCGCCCAGCCCGAGTTCGGAGAGCTCGTTCCACGCCTCGCGCGAGAACCCGCCTGCAGCCTCGATCCGCCGGCGGCGCTCGAAGTCGTAGCCCTTGTCCACCCACTTGCGGACGGCGTCGCGCAGCTGTTCCTGGTCGTCGGAAAAATCGAAATCCATTTTTATCTCCTTATCCCAGCACCGTCTGCGCAACGATATTCCGCTGCACTTCGTTCGAACCACCGTAGATGGTGGTCTTGCGCATGTTGAAGAACGTCGACGACAGCGGCGCCAACCCGGCGTTGCCGCCCGGGAAGTCGCCCTGCCAGCCGGCTTCCATCGCCTCGCGAATCAGCGGCAGCGCATACGGGCCGCCTGCGAGCATCATGAGTTCGCTGTAGCGCTGCTGGATCTCGCTGCCCCTGATCTTGAGCAGGCCGGCGATATCGAGTGAATTCTTTCCGGCGTTGGACGCGGCCAGCACGCGCAACACGAGCATCTCAAGCGCGACCACGTCGACTTCCAGCTTGGCGATCTCATCGCGAAAACGCATGTCTTCCCAGAGGCCTTCACCCTTGGCGATGCGCTTGAGCCGTTCGAGCTCGCGCTTGGCGCGGTTCACGTCCGCGATGTTGGTGCGCTCGTGGCTCAGCAGGTGCTTGGCATAGGTCCAGCCCTTGTTTTCTTCGCCGATCAGGTTTTCCACCGGCACTTCGACGTTGTCGAACCAGACTTCGTTGA
>JAQGMX010000094.1 GCA_028292145.1 Variovorax sp. | reverse complement strand
TCACGGCAGGAGAGTGCTGGTTCAACCACGCCTGGCATTGCGCCAGCGCCTGCGGATGCGCGCAGATGCGTTCGACACCTGTCATCGTGCCGCTGGCCGTCATCAGGCTGTGATGCACCGGCAGCGACACCTCGCCGCTGATGGTCAGCGGCGTCTGCAGCAGCAGGTCGAGGGTGCGGTTGATCGCGCCCTCGGTGGAATTCTCCACCGGCACGACGCCGAAGTCGGCGGTGCCGGCTTCGGCCGCGCGGAACACCTCGTCGATCGACGCGCACGGCATGCCGTCCACCGCGTGGCCGAACTGCTGGTACACCGCCTGCTCGCTGAAGGTGCCGACCGGCCCCAGGTAAGCGACGGTCACGCGCTTTTCAAGCGCGCGGCAGGCCGACATGATTTCGCGGAAGATGGTCTGCACGTCGCCGTCGGCCAATGGGCCGGGATTGCGCTCGGCGACATTGCGCAGGACCTGCATCTCGCGCTCCGGCCGGAACACCGGCGCATTGGTCTCGGCCTTGATGTGGCCGACTTCCTGCGCCACGCCGGCCCGCTCGCCCAACAGCGCCAGGATCTGCGCGTCGATCGCGTCTATTCGCGCCCGCAACGGCGTCAATTTTTCATCACTCATGGTCTACTCGCATTCGCGCCAGGTATGCGAGGCCGTCGGCCCCGCCCGCATCACTCGCTTTCCGCCGCCGGAACTTCCGGCGCCTCGTTGTCGTCCTCGTCCGCCTCGGCGACGTCGGATTCGACGATGCGCTGCAGCCCCGACAGATGCGTGCCGTCTTCCACGGCGATCAGCGTCACGCCCTGGGTTGCCCGGCCCATCTCGCGGATTTCCGCGACACGGGTGCGGATCAGCACGCCGCCGGTGGTGATGAGCAGGATTTCATCGTTTGGCTCGACCAGCGTGGCCGCCACGACCTTGCCGTTGCGCTCGCTGGTCTGGATCGCGATCATGCCCTTGGTGCCGCGGCCGTGCCGGGTGTACTCGGTGATCGGCGTGCGCTTGCCGTAGCCGTTTTCGGTCGCGGTCAGCACCGACTGCTGCTCGTTTTCCGCCACCAGGAGCGCGATGACCTGCTGGCCTTCCTCGAGGTTCATGCCGCGCACGCCGCGCGCGGTGCGGCCCATCGGGCGCACATCGTTTTCGTCGAAGCGCACCGCCTTGCCGGAGTCGGAGAACAGCATCACGTCATGCTGGCCGTCGGTCAGCGCGGCGCCGATCAGGAAGTCGCCCTCGTCGAGGTCGACCGCGATGATGCCGGCCTTGCGCGGATTGCTGAAATCCGACAGCGGCGTCTTCTTCACGGTGCCCAGGCTGGTCGCCATGAAGATGTAATGGTCTTCCGGGAACGTGCGGTTTTCGCCGGACAGCGGCAGCACCACGGTGATCTTCTCGCCATCCTGCAGCGGGAACATGTTGACGATCGGGCGGCCGCGCGAGTTGCGCGAACCCTGCGGCACTTCCCAGACCTTCAGCCAGTACAGCCGGCCGCGGTTGGAGAAGCACAATATATAGTCATGCGTATTGGCGATGAAGAGCTGGTCGATCCAGTCGTCTTCCTTGGTCGCCATTGCCTGCTTGCCGCGTCCGCCGCGCTTTTGCGCCCGGTATTCGGAAACCGGCTGCGACTTCATATAGCCGGTATGCGACAGCGTCACGACCATGTCCTGCGGGGTGATCAGGTCTTCGGTGCCGAGGTCGGTCGCATTGTTCTCGATGGTGGAACGACGCTCGTCCTTGGGACCGCCGTACTCGTTCATCGCCGCATTGAGCTCATCGGTGATGATGGCCGTCACGCGCTCCGGGCGCGACAGGATGTCGAGCAGGTTGGCGATGGTTTCCATCACTTCGCGGTATTCGTTGACGATCTTGTCCTGCTCCAGGCCGGTCAGGCGCTGGAGGCGCATCTGCAGGATTTCCTGGGTCTGGTCGTCGGACAGCTTGTACATGCCGTCCGGCTGCAGCCCGTAATGGCGCGGCAGGTTGGCCGGGCGGAATGCCTCGATACCGCCGACATTGTTTTCGCCGGTGCGCGCCAGCATCTCGCGCACGACCGACGAATCCCACGACCGGGCCATCAGCTCGGTCTTGGCCACCGGCGGCGTCGGCGCCGCCTTGATGATGTCGATGAAATCGTCGATATTGGCCAGCGCAACGGCCAGGCATTCCAGCAAATGGCCGCGCTCGCGCGCCTTGCGCAGTTCGAACACGGTGCGCCGCGTCACCACTTCGCGGCGATGCGACAGGAAGCACTCCAGCATCTGCTTCAGGTTCAGCAGCTTGGGCTGGCCGTCGACCAGCGCCACCATGTTCATGCCGAAGGTATCCTGCAGCTGGGTCTGCTTGTACAGGTTGTTGAGCACCACCTCGGCCACTTCGCCGCGCTTCAACTCGATCACCACGCGCATGCCCGACTTGTCGGATTCGTCGCGGATGTCGGAAATGCCTTCGAGCTTCTTGTCGCGCACCAGTTCGGCGATACGCTCGAGCAGAGACTTCTTGTTTACCTGGTAAGGCAGTTCGTCGACGATGATCGCGGTCCGGTGTTCCTTGCCGAATTCCTCGAAGTGCGTCTTCGCGCGCATGACGACGCGGCCGCGGCCGGTACGGTAACCGTCGCGCACGCCGGAAATGCCGTAAATGATGCCGCCGGTCGGGAAATCGGGCGCCGGGATGAGCTCGATGAGCTCGTCGACCGTCACATCCGGGTTATGCAGCACATGCAGCGCGCCGCCGATCACCTCGCTGATGTTGTGCGGCGGGATGTTGGTCGCCATGCCGACCGCGATGCCGGACGAACCGTTGATCAGCAGGTTGGGGATTCTGGTGGGCAGCACCGACGGCTCTTTTTCCTTGCCGTCGTAGTTCGGCACGAAGTCGACGGTTTCCTTGTCGATGTCGGCCAGCATTTCACCGGCGATCTTGTCGAGCCGGCACTCGGTGTAACGCATCGCCGCGGCGCCGTCGCCGTCGACCGAACCGAAATTGCCCTGCCCGTCGACCAGCATGTAGCGCAGCGAAAACGGCTGGGCCATGCGGACCAGCGTATCGTAGATCGAGGCGTCGCCGTGCGGATGGTATTTACCCATCGTCTCGCCGACCACGCGGGCGCACTTCACGTACGGCCGGTTCCACACGTTGTTCATTTCATGCATCGCGAACAGGACGCGCCTATGCACCGGCTTCAAACCGTCGCGGACGTCCGGAAGCGCGCGCCCCACGATCACGCTCATCGCGTAATCGAGGTAGCTCTTGCGCATCTCTTCTTCCAGA
>JAQGMX010000068.1 GCA_028292145.1 Variovorax sp. | reverse complement strand
CAGAAACACGTCGTAGCTGTCGAAATGTGCGCCGACGCCGCCGCCGTCGCTCGCATAGCTGATCATCAGATCGTCGAGTCGCGCATCGGGGAGAAAGCGGAATTCCTGCAGCAGCGCATGCGCGCGGGCGTCGTGCAGGTCGACGCCCTGCACCAGCAGCGTCCAGCCGGCCTGCTGCAGCGGCGGCAACGCGCGGCGCGCGAACGGACCGTGCTTGAGCTTCCAGCCCTGCGGCGACTTGCGGATCAGGCGCGATTCGACGTCTTCGCGCGACGCAAGGTCGAACAGCGCGCTGCGACCGACCGGCAGATTTGCCGGGTCGGCCAGCGACGGCACGGCCTGGCGGATGAGTAAAGGCTTTTTCTGCCAATGACGGCGCATGAACTGCGCAGGGGTGAGGCCGCCGAGCAGCACTGAGGGTTGGGTAATCTCCATGGGAGAATTCTGCAATGGAAATCTCTGAACAATGTGTGGTCGGTCTGACCTGGACGCTCAAGGACACGCTGGGCGATGTGCTGGACGAGCTGGATGAGCCGGTTGAATTTCTCGTCGGCGGCGACGATCTCTTCGATGCGATCGAGGCGGCGCTTCAAGGCCACGAGCCCGGCGCGCGCGTGCAATTGCACCTGGAGCCTGAACAGGCTTTCGGCGACTTCAACGACAAGTTGCTTTTCCTGGAGCCGCTGTCGCTGTTCCCGGCAGGAACAGAAGCCGGCATGACTTTCGACGGCGCCGCCTTGCCGGAAGGCGTGAGCGCCGACATCGCGCGCGATGCGATCTATACGGTGAGCGAAATCTATCCAGAGCATCTGGTGCTGGACGGCAACCACCCGTTGTCAGGGATTGCGCTTCGCCTGGATCTGACCGTCCGCTCGGTTCGCGAAGCGACGGAAGATGAAATCGGTCGCGGCACGGCGGGAACCGGCTTCTTCAAGATCGCTTCGGCAGCGCCGAATAGCGGTTTGCTTCACTGATCGCGAAGCCGATCTTTCAAAACCTTTCACCAAATCACCAAAGAAAAAGCCGGGCTGGACCCGGCTTCTTCATCAGAACCGCGAGATCTGACCGTTGTCGATCCGCACCCGGTCGCCAACACGCAGATCGCCTGGCGTCGGCACGTCGAAAGCGCGATAGCCACCGTTTTCGGTCTGCACCGAAATTCGGTAGCTTTCATAAGCGCGCGGCGCATTGGCGTTCGACTCGATGTTGTTGCCGAGCAGCGCACCGCCGACCAGCCCGATCGCCGTCATCGCAGCGCGACCGCCGCCGTGGCCGAACTGGTTGCCGACGACACCGCCGACCAGTCCACCTGCAACCGCGCCGCCGCCGGAAGGCGCCGCACCGCGCGTCTCGCTGCGGACGACTTCAATGTTGGCAATCCGCCCGTATTCAGCGTACGGACCCTGCGGCGCCACGTAATGCTGCGTTTGATAAGGCTGCCGGCTGGTTTCATAGATCGGCTGAGGCGCGACGCAAGCCGTCAAAGTGGCAAGTGCCGCCATCGATGCCGCTATGGAAATGAAACGTAACGGTTTTTTCATGGAATTGTTCATGGTTTCGTATCCTGTCATTTGAGCGTCTGAAATGGTTGGGATATTGGAGGCAAGTGACTGTAGGGAGTTCCGCGTTTTGCGTGTCGGCCCGAGCGGGCCGGCATTGCTTTACCTAGATTTACCGATCAATTGCGCCCGGTCGATCCATAGCCGCCGACTCCGCGCTCGCTGGGTGCGAAATCCTGAACGATATTGAATTCCGCCTGCATGACCGGGACGATCATCAATTGCGCCAACCGCTCCATCGGCTGCAGCACGAAGGCCGTATCGCTGCGATTCCAGGCGCTGATCTTCAGTTCGCCCTGGTAGTCGCTGTCGATCAGTCCGACCAGGTTGCCCAGCACGATGCCGTGCTTGTGACCAAGGCCGGATCGCGGAAGGATCAGCGCCGCGTAGCCAGCGTCCGCCAGATGGATGGCGATGCCGGTGCCGATCAGCTGCCAGCCGTTGGGCTCCAGCGTGACGGGTGCGTCCAGGCAGGCGCGCAGATCGAGCCCGGCGCTGCCGGGCGTGGCGTAGGCGGGGAGCTGATCCGCCATGCGCGGATCGAGGATTCGAACGTCGACTTTCAAGAAAACCTGCCTTTGTCCATTTGTTGTCCAACTATTTGTTGGCCGTCCGGCTGCGCAACCACGCGCTCCAGCTCGTATAGCCCTGCGGCAACGCCCAGTTGCGCAGCCCCTTGGCGGCCCAGATCCCGGCGAATACGACCGCAAGCACCAGGCCGAAAGCCGCACCGCTGCCGATCAGTGCGACCAGTGCCAGCACCCATGCCACCGCAGCGATTTTCGCGATCTTGAACGGCACGGGGCTGCTGCCCGGAATGATCGGCACCAGCGGCTTGACCGGAAAACGCTGCCCGGCGCGACGCCAGGAAGGAACCGTCGTGGCGCCGGGCTGCGAGCCGCCGGCGCCATCGTCGACATTTTCCGTGTCAGTCGAATAGCTGGATCGTGCCGTCACGGGCGAATGCGTCGGCCCACCTTCCAGGCTGTGCTCCCCGTCCGCCTGCGATGTGCGTCGCGCCTTGGCCGACTGTGCAGAAAGCCGCTCGACATAGCTGGCGAAATCACCGTTCGGCGGCGTGTTCCATTGGGTGTTCACGTTGGGCTCCAGGCGGGCAGGCGCACCGCGATCTCGTTGACCAGCGCGCGCGCCAGCGTCAGCTTGGACGCGCGCGGCAGCTCGCGCTCGCCGTCGGCATCGACCAGCAACAGGCTGTTGTCGTCCTGCCCGAAGGTCAGCGGACCGATGTTGCCGACCAGGAGCGGAATGCCCTTGCGTTCTCGCTTGGCACGCGCATGCACAAGCAAATTCTCGCTTTCGGCCGCAAAACCGACGCAGAACAGCTTGCGGCTGCGCGAACGCTGGCTCTGCGCCATCGTCAGCAGGATGTCGGTGTTTTCGACGAAATGCAGCACCGGCGGCTGGCCGCTGCCGTCTTTCTTGATCTTGTGATCGCTCGGCGTCGCCGGCCGCCAGTCGGCAACCGCCGCAGTCGCGACGAACACGGTCGCCGCCTGCGAAGCGCTCAACGACGCATCGAGCATCTGCTGCGCCGACTGCACATCGATGCGCCGGACGCCGCGCGGCGTCGGCTGATGCACCGGTCCGGCGATCAGCGTGACTTCGGCGCCCGCCTCGCGCGCCGCGCGCGCCACTGCGAAACCCATCTTCCCGGACGAGTGATTGGTGATGCCGCGGATCGGGTCGAGCGCCTCGAAGGTCGGTCCGGCCGTCACCAGAACATGCTGGCCCGCCAGAACCTTGGGCTGAAAGAAAGCGATCAGGTCTTCCAGCATTTCGGCCGGCTCCAGCATCCGGCCGTCGCCGGTTTCGCCGCAGGCCTGCCAGCCGGAACCGACGCCCAGCACCGTCGCACCATCGGCGGCGACCTGCTGCAGATTGCGCTGTGTCGCGGGATGCGCCCACATTTCGCGGTTCATCGCGGGTGCTAGCAGCAGCGGCACCTGCGCCCTCGGGCGCGCGAGGCACATCAGGCTCAGCAATTCGTCGCTGCGGCCTTCGACCAGACGCGCGATGAAATCCGCACTGCACGGCGCGATCAGGATCGCGTCGGCTTCGCGGCCGAGATTGATGTGCGGCATGTTGTTGTCCTGGCGCACATCCCACTGCGAGGTATAGACCGGCCGGCCCGAAAGCGCCTGCATCGTGACGGCAGTGATGAACTGCGTTGCCGCCTCGGTCATGACGACCTGCACGGTGGCGCCGGCCTTGATCAGGAGCCGACAGAGTTCGGCAGATTTGTAGCAGGCCACGCCGCCGGTGAGGCCGAGAACGATGTGTTTGCCGGAGAGGTCGAGTTGCTGCATCGCGGCAGTTTAAGGGTCTGCCCCGCCGCAATCCGTGATGTGCTTCACGTGCCACCTATAATCCCGATTTCCCACTGACCGGACTTGCACGTCTGGAAATGGCATGACCAAATTTGTCTTCGTCACCGGCGGTGTGGTGTCTTCCCTGGGCAAGGGAATCGCCTCCGCATCGCTCGCCGCGCTTCTCGAATCGCGCGGCCTCAAAGTTACCCTGATCAAGCTGGATCCGTACATCAACGTCGATCCCGGCACGATGTCTCCTTTCCAGCACGGCGAAGTTTTCGTCACCGACGACGGGGCCGAAACCGACCTCGACCTCGGCCATTACGAGCGCTTCATCAACACGCGGATGCGCAAGGCCAACAACTTCACCACCGGCCAGATCTACAAGTCGGTGCTGGAGAAGGAACGCCGCGGCGAATATCTCGGCAAGACGGTGCAGGTGATCCCGCACATCACGAACGAGATCCAGGAATACGTGAAGCGTGGCGCCGGCATCGGCACCACGCATGAAGTCGACGTAGCGATCGTCGAGATCGGCGGCACCGTCGGCGACATCGAGTCGCTGCCTTTCCTCGAAGCGGTTCGCCAGATGAGCCTGCGCAGCGGGCCGAACAATTCGGCTTTCGTGCATCTGTCGTACGTGCCGTGGATTGCCGCGGCCGGCGAACTCAAGACCAAGCCGACCCAGCACACCGCCAAGGAATTGCGCGCCATCGGCATCCAGGCAGACGTTCTGCTTTGCCGCGCAGACCGGCCGATTCCCGACGACGAGCGCGCCAAGATCTCGCTGTTCTCGAACGTGCCCGAATGGGGTGTGATTTCGATGTGGGACGTCGACACCATCTACAAGGTGCCGCGCATGCTGCACGAGCAGGGCCTCGACGGCCTGATCTGCGACAAGCTGCGCATCAACACGCCGCCGGCCAAGCTCAAGCGCTGGGACGATCTGGTCTACGAAGTCGAGCATCCGCAGCGCGAAGTGCTGATCGCGATGGTCGGCAAGTACGTCGATCTGTCGGACAGCTACAAGTCGGTCAACGAAGCGTTGCGCCACGCCGGCATGAAGAACCATGCACGCGTGAAGATCGAGTACATCGATTCGGAAACCATCACGCCGCAGGAACTGTCGCGCCTGAACAAGTACGACGGAATCCTGGTGCCGGGCGGTTTCGGCCAGCGCGGCGTCGAAGGAAAGATTTCGACCGCCCGCTTCGCCCGCGAGAACAAGGTGCCGTACCTCGGCATCTGCCTCGGCATGCAGGTCGCGACCATCGAATACGCGCGCAACGTCGCCGGCCTCAAGAACGCCAACAGCACCGAATTCGACCCCGAGACGCCCTGCCCCGTGATCGCGCTGATCACTGAATGGAAAGACACCGATGGCACGGTCAAGACGCGCGATGCCAAGTCCGACCTCGGCGGCACGATGCGTCTGGGCGCGCAGAGCTCGGACGTGGCCGCAGGCACGCTGGCGCATGAAATCTACGGCGACGTGGTCACCGAGCGCCATCGCCATCGCTACGAAGCCAACGTGCATTACCTCGACCAGTTGCGCAACGCCGGCCTCGTGATCTCGGCGCTGACGCAGCGCGAGCACCTGACCGAAATCGTCGAACTGCCGCGCGACGTGCATCCGTGGTTCATCGGCGTGCAGTTCCATCCTGAATTCAAGTCGACGCCGTGGGGCGGTCACCCGTTGTTCAACGCGTTCATCAAGGCCGCGCTGGAACATCAGGGCGTCGAGAAGAAAGCATTGAAAGTCGTCGCATGAAGCTTTGTGGATTCGATATCGGGCTCGACAAGCCCTTCTTCCTGATCGCCGGTCCGTGCGTGATCGAGTCGGAACAGCTGCAGATGGACGTCGCCGGTCAGCTGAAGGAAATCACCTCGGCGCTGGGCATTCCGTTCATCTTCAAAAGCAGCTTCGACAAGGCGAACCGCTCCTCGGGCACGACCTTTCGCGGCCCCGGCCGCGAAAAGGGTCTTGAGATCCTGGCGAAGGTCAAGCGCGAGCTGGGCGTGCCGGTATTGACCGACGTGCACACCGAAGACGACATCATCGAAGCCTCGAAGGTGGTCGACGTGCTGCAGACGCCGGCCTTCCTGTGCCGCCAGACCGATTTCATCCGCGCCGTCGCCCAGTCGGGCAAGCCGGTGAACATCAAGAAGGGCCAGTTCCTCGCGCCGCACGACATGAAGAACGTGATCGACAAGGCGCGTGCGGCGGCCCGTGAAGTCGGTCTGCCGGAAGACAACTTCATGGCCTGCGAGCGCGGTGCGAGCTTCGGCTACAACAACCTGGTCTCGGACATGCGCGCGCTGGCGATCATGCGGGAAACCGGTGCGCCGATCGTGTTCGACGCCACCCATTCGGTGCAATTGCCGGGCGGTCAGGGCACGAGCTCCGGCGGTCAGCGTGAAATGGTGCCGGTCCTGTCGCGTGCGGCGGTGGCCGTCGGCGTTGCAGGCCTGTTCATGGAAACGCATCCCGATCCGTCGAAAGCGATGAGCGACGGCCCGAACGCGGTGCCGCTCAAGCACATGAAGGCGCTGCTCGAGACGCTGCTGGCGCTCGACACGGTCACCAAGAAGAATGCATTCCTCGAGGACAGTTTTCAATCATGAGCGCCTACATCATCGCCAACGTCGAAGTCACGAACCCGACGCAGTATGAGGACTACAAGAAGTGGTCGAGCGCAGCCATGCAGGCGCACGGCGCCGAAGTGTGCGTGCGCGGCGGCAAGATCGAAGTGCTCGAAGGCGACTGGGAGCCGCAACGGATCGTTGTGCTGAAGTTCGCCTCCGTTGAAGCGGCCAAGGCCTTCAACGACTCGCCGGAGTATGGCAAGGCGCGTGCATCCCGCCAGGGCGCTGCGGTCATGCGCATGATCGTGGTCGAAGGCCTGTAAATTCGCCACCCACCGAATTCTGAATTTTTAAAAAGCTGGAGAACTTGAACAATGAGTGCAATCGTTGACATCGTCGGCCGAGAAATCCTCGACAGCCGCGGCAACCCCACCGTCGAATGCGACGTGCTGCTCGAATCGGGCACCATGGGCCGCGCGGCCGTGCCCTCGGGCGCATCGACAGGATCGCGCGAAGCGATCGAACTGCGCGACGGCGACATGGCGCGCTACCTCGGCAAGGGCGTGCTGAAGGCCGTCGACAACATCAATACCGAAATCTCGGAGTCGGTGCTCGGCCTCGACGCCAGCGAACAGGCCTTCCTGGACCGCACGCTGAACGACCTGGACGGCACCGACAACAAGGCGCGCCTGGGCGCCAACGCCACGTTGGCGGTGTCGATGGCCGTGGCCCGCGCTGCAGCCGAGGAATCGGGTCTGCCGCTGTACCGTTACTTCGGCGGCATGGGCGGCATGCAGTTGCCGGTCCCGATGATGAACGTCATCAATGGCGGTGCACACGCGAACAACAGCCTCGACCTGCAGGAATTCATGATCATTCCCGTGGGCGCCAAGAGCTTCCGCGAAGCGGTGCGCTACGGTGCGGAAACCTTCCACGCCCTGAAGAAGATCCTCGGTGACCGCGGCATCAGCACGGCGGTCGGCGACGAAGGCGGCTTCGCACCCAGCGTCGCCAGCCACGAGGAAGCGATCCAGCTGATCCTCGAAGCCATCGACAAGGCGGGCTACGTGGCCGGCGAACAGATCGCCCTGGGCCTGGACTGCGCTGCGAGCGAGTTCTACAAGGACGGCAAGTACGTCCTGTCGGGCGAAAACCTCACGCTGTCGGCCGAAAGCTGGACCGACATGCTGGCGACCTGGGTCGACAAGTACCCGATCATCAGCATCGAAGACGGCATGCACGAAGGCGACTGGGACGGCTGGAAGCACCTGACCGAACGCCTCGGCAAGCGCGTTCAGCTGGTGGGCGACGACCTGTTCGTCACCAACACCAAGATCCTGCAAGAAGGCATCGACAAGGGCATCGCCAACTCGATCCTGATCAAGATCAACCAGATCGGCACGCTGACCGAAACCTTCGCCGCCATTGAGATGGCCAAGCGCGCTGGCTACACCGCCGTGATCTCGCACCGCTCGGGCGAAACCGAAGACTCGACGATCGCCGACATCGCCGTGGGCACCAACGCCGGCCAGATCAAGACCGGCTCGCTGTCGCGCTCGGACCGCGTCGCGAAGTACAACCAGCTGTTGCGCATCGAAGAAGACCTCGGCGACATCGCCAGCTACCCTGGCCGCGCTGCGTTCTACAACCTGCGCTGATCCGGCGGAGTCGAGGCCCGTGCGCCTGCGCATCGTTCCTGTCGTCCTGGTCGTGCTGCTGCTGATTCTTCAGCTGCAGCTCTGGACCGGGCGCGGCAGCGTGCGCGATGTTTCGAAGCTTGAGCAGAAGCTCGCGCAACAAAAGGACTCCAACGCCCGCGCAGCGCTCGCCAACGAACGCCTCGCTTCTGAGGTCAACGACCTCAAGGAAGGCCTCGAGATGGTCGAAGAGCGCGCGCGGCAGGAACTCGGCATGGTCAAGCCGGACGAAGTGTTCGTACAGATCACCCGCTGATCACCTGCTCATCAGCCGCCGATGCCGGATTTCCTTTCCGCCCCCGCTTTCTTTCTGTGGGGCGCACCAGCCACCTGGCTGGAACTCATTGCCGCAGTCATGGCGCTGGTCATGGTCGGCTGCAACATGCGCGAAATCCACTGGGGCTGGCCGCTCGGCATCGCGAGTTCGCTGCTGTATTTTTTCGTTTTTGCGAAGGCAAAGATCTACGGCGATGCGTCGCTGCAGATCTTCTTCGCGGTGGTCGCGTTCTGGGGCTGGTTTCAGTGGCTGCGCGGTCGTCGCAATGACAGTGACGACGGCGCGCTGCGGATCACGCGACTTTCTCCCCGAGGCATTGCAGCGACATTGCTCGCCTGCGCCATCGCCTGGCCGCTCGTCGCCCTCTTTCTCCGCCGTTTCACCGACACCGACGTGCCGTGGTGGGACGGATTCGCGACCGGGCTCAGCCTGGTCGGTCAATTTCTTCTGGGCCGCAAGTTCATCGAGAACTGGCTGGTCTGGATCGCCGTCAACGTCGTCAGCGTCGGGCTGTTCGTCCACAAGGGGCTGTGGCTGACGGTCGCGCTGTATGCGGTGTTCACCGCCCTGAGCGTCGCCGGCTACCTGGCATGGCGTCGGCGGCTCCTGCTTTCAACGATTTGATGCCATGACGCCAGTTCTCGTTCGCGGCTGCGTGATCGCAGTACTCGGTGCCGAAAGCACCGGCAAGACCGAGCTTGCCGCCGCCCTCGCCGCCCGGCTGAATCAGCGCGGCATCGCGACGACGCTGGTCGCCGAATATCTTCGCGAATGGTGCGAACGCGAGGGCCGCACGCCGCAGCCTTCCGAGCAATCCGCCATCGCCGACGAACAGACGCGCCGCATCGCCGAAGCCGCAACGCGTGGCGTGGTCGTTGCCGACACGACCGCCGTGATGACCGCCGTCTACAGCGACATGCTGTTCGACGACGACGCGCTGTACGCCGCCGCGATCGCCGCCCAACGCGGCTATGCGTTCACGCTGCTCACCGCGCTCGACCTGCCGTGGGTGGCCGACGGCATGCAGCGCGACGGCCCGCATGTGCGCGAGCCCGTGGATGCGATGGTGCGTGCCGCCCTGGGACGCGCATCGGTTTCGTACGCTGTCGTGCACGGCCGCGGCAGCGAAAGGCTGGCGAGCGCCTGGAATGCACTGAATCTTGCATCGCAGTCGGAGGGCCGGGAAAGCCGCACATCGGGCGGCTGGCGCTGGTCGTGCGACAAATGCTCCGATCCGGTTTGCGAGCACAGCCTGTTCACCGACCTGCTCGCCAAGAAGACCTGAGACGCCGCAAGGCGCCTCATTGGCGATTACTGGACAGTGGAGGTCGGTGGAATCTGGTCGCCCGGCGGCTTGAAGATCTGCGCCGCATCCACCGCGTCGAAGCGGTACTGCCGGCCGCAGAAGTCACAGCCGACCTCAATGTCGCCGCGCTCGGCCAGAATGTCTTCGGCTTCCTCGACGCCCAGTCCGCGGATCATTCCGGCCACGCGTTCGCGGCTGCAGTTGCATGCGAAATGAGGTCCTTCGAGCTCCGTCTGCGGTTCGAAGCGCAATAGCTTCTCCTCCCAGAACAGGCGGCGGAGGATCGTGTCGACGTCGAGCGTCAGCAGCTCGTCGCGCGTGAGGCTCGACGCAAGGATCGAGATGCGGTTGTAGTCTTCGTTCAGGCCGATCTCGTCTTCGTTCTCCGGATTGCGGTCGCGCTCCGACGTACCTTCGAGATTGCCCTCGCCCTTCACCGGAAGACGCTGGATCAGCAGACCGGCGGCCACCTTGTCATCGGCCGCGAGCACGAGAGTGGTGTCGAGCTGCTCGCTCTGGAGCATGTAGTGCTGCAGCACGTCGCTGAGCTTGTCGAGCTTCTCGCCCTGGTCGCCGAAGAGCGGCACCACGCCCTGGTACGGCTGCTGGCCCGGCACGCGGCCCTTCGGCTCGAGCGTGATCGCGCAGCGGCCCTTGTTGTTCACATTGACCATGTCCGGCAGGCGTGCACCGGCCGGCAGCTGGCCCACCACCGTGGCGGTCGCGCGCAGGGCCAGGTCGTGCTTGACCTCTGCCACCATCACCTTGACCGGTCCATCGCCGAAAACCTGGAGGATCAACGAGCCGTTGAACTTGATGTTGGCCTGCATGAGCGTGGCCGCTGCGGTCATCTCGCCGAGCAGTTCTGCGACCGGCTGCGCATAGGCGCCGGTCGAAGTGTTCGACGCGCGGCGCGCCAATATCTCCTGCCAGCCGTCGGTCAGGCGGACGATCATGCCGCGGACCGGCATGCCGTCGAACAGGAATTTATGCAGCTCGCTCAATGGTTTTCCTTGTTGGGATGAGTTGGAGATCAGTCGGCGATCTTGCGCAGGCCCTTGGCGAACCGGCGACTGTTGGCGACGTAGCTTTCGGCGCTCTGAAGCAGCTTGGCTGCCGCCGCGTCGTCGAGCGTGCGCACGACCTTGGCCGGTGCGCCAATGATGAGCGAGTTGTCGGGAAACTCCTTGCCCTCGGTGACGACGCTGCCGGCCCCGACTATCGAGTTGCGGCCGATCTTCGCGTTATTCAAGATCACCGACTGGATTCCGATCAGCGTGTTGTCGCCAATGCTGCAGCCGTGCAGCATCACCTGATGGCCGATGGTCACGTTCTCGCCGATCGTCAGCGGGCTGCCGTTGTCCGAATGAAGCACCGACATGTCCTGCACGTTGCTGTTGCGGCCGATGGTGAGCGTTTCGTTGTCGCCGCGCAGCACGGCGCCGAACCACACGCTGGCGTTCTCGCCAAGCACCACCTTGCCGATCACCTGCGCGCTGTCCGCGACCCATGCGTTTTCACCGAGTTGCGGCGCCTGGCCGTCGAGTTCATACAGTGCCATCGTTTGTCTCCGAAGGTCAAAACTAGAATTGTAGGGATGCATCCCCGCCTCTGCGCGCTCGAAGCGCTCCGCCTGACCCTCCCCGAAGACAAGGTGGCAGCCACCCGCGAACTCGCCGCCCGCAGCCTTTGCGAGCCGATGCCGTCCGTCACGCTGGCCACGACCGAGGATCCACCCGGCGTTCCCGGACGGCCCGAACGGCCGCTCCGCATCGACGCCATGGCGATCGGCCGGCGCTCGCCGTTCATGCCGGAGGGGCGCGCGGGGCTGATCCACGCGATCTGCCACATCGAGTTCAATGCCATCAATCTGGCGCTCGACGCCGTCTGGCGGTTCGACGGCATGCCCGAGGCCTACTACCGCGACTGGTTGCGGGTCGCCGACGAGGAGGCGCAGCATTTCGCCCTGCTGCACGCGCATCTGCAGACGACGGGATTCAGCTACGGCGATTTCGTCGCCCACGACGGGCTCTGGACGATGTGCGAGAAGACCGCCCACGATGTGCTCGCGCGCATGGCGCTGGTCCCGCGCACCCTGGAAGCCCGCGGGCTCGACGCCACGCCGCAGATCCAGGCCAAGCTGGCGCGTGTAAACACGCCAGATGCGCTGGCGGCGAGCGCGATCCTGGACATCATCCTGCGCGACGAGGTCGGACACGTCGCGATCGGCAATCACTGGTATCGATGGCTGTGCGAACGGCAGGGACTGGACCCGATCTCGCACTACCGTGTGCTGTACCGCCGGCACGAGGCACCGCGCCTGCGGGCGCCGTTCAACCTGGAAGCGCGGGCGCGGGCAGGATTCACGGAAGAAGAGTTGCAGGATCTGGTTCGGACGGACTGAATAGGACAGCTCCTAACTGGGCGAGACGGCTCCGCAAAGATCATTGGCGCTGGCGGACACGAACGCTTCCGAACGTGTCGACTGCCTGTTTTCAACTGCGTCAATCTTCTTTCACATGTCCAACATCGCATCCCTCTCCCCTGCCTCCTCAATCAAGAACCCGTCCAGAAGCGAGACGCCAGCTTCTGATGCGGCAGTCAACAAGCAAACGTTCACGCGCCCGAAGATCGAATCCGGCAAAGACCGGATGTTTGGCAACCTGGCGTCCCCTTCGACGCTTGGCCATCGTGGCCGTGACCCGGCGGCACGAGCCAGACTGGAGTCGACGTGCCAGCAACTTTTCACCCGCATGCATGAGCGCAATAGCGTCTTGGGGTTTACTCATGAAGGGCAAGAAGGCGTGGCAAGCTACAACGAACACGGCGAGCCTGCACTCAGCGTCAGCCTGGGTTCACGGCCTAACGCGCTGGAAGTCTCGTCGATAGCCAACATCAGCTACGGCGGAAAACCATTCGTTCAGCTGACCGGTGCGGAACTGCAGGCTGCGAACGCTCTCGCCACCTCGGTTCTCGGCACAAAAGTCGTCAACATGCGTCTGTGACATCAACCGCGCGGATGATGATGCGCATGCATCTGCTTCAGCCGCTCGCGCGCCACGTGCGTATAGATCGTCGTGGTCGATATGTCGGCATGACCGAGCAGCAACTGCACCGCGCGCAAGTCGGCACCATGGTTGAGCAGATGCGTCGCGAACGCGTGGCGTAGGGTGTGCGGCGACAGCGGCGAAAGAATGCCGGCCGTCGCCGCGTGCTTCTTCACGATGATCCAGAACATCACGCGCGTCATGCCCGACCCGCGCGCGGTCACGAACAGATCCGGCGTCTGCTGTCCGC
>JAQGMX010000051.1 GCA_028292145.1 Variovorax sp. | reverse complement strand
ATCGTCTTCGACGAGAAGGATGCGCATCGCAGGAGGCTAGCGCATCGGGATGAAGCGAATCTGATGCTTGACTCCGACTCTATTTAGATATATCTTTATCTAATCAGATATAGCTAGTAATAGAAATGCATCATCCATATCAACACCACCCTCACGGGCATCACCATGCCCACATGCGCCACGGCGAACACGACGACATCCTCGGCGGCGGGCCTGCCGGTCGTGGTCGTCGGAGCGGCGGCGCGGGCGAAGGCGGCCCTTCGCCACGCGGCGGCCGGGTCTTCGGCCATGGCGGCTTGCGCTTCGTCCTGCTGCAACTCATCGCAGACAAACCGAGTCACGGCTACGAACTCATCAAGGCGATCGAAGACCGCCTCGGCGGCGCCTACAGCCCGAGCCCCGGCACCGTCTACCCCACGCTGACGCTGATGGAAGAACTGGGCTACCTCACCGTCGAGGAAGCCGATACCGGTGGCCGCAAGCGCTACCGCATTACCGACGCCGGCCAGGTCTTCCTGACAGAGAACCGCGTCACCGTCGACGCCATGCTGGCGCGGATGAACGGCGGCACCGACGGCGCCGGTCCGCGTGCCGGACGTCCGCCGCAGGTCACGCGCGCCATCGAAAACCTGAAGCTGGCGATGCGCATGCGCCTTTCCGGCGAAGCGCTGACGCCGGCGCAAGCCAACGCATTTGCGGCCGTGCTCGACAGCGCCGCGCAACAACTGGAACAGATCTGATGAACGACTCGACCCACCCGACGACCGCGCCCGACCGCACGCCGCAACGCCTGCGCCACACGCTGCGCTTTCGCGCGCTCGACGTCGTCGCCGTGCAGCGCATCACGCCGCACCTCGTGCGCGTCACGCTCGGCGGCGATGCGCTCGAAGGCTTCAACAGCCCCGGCTTCGACGACCATGCGAAGATTTTCTTCCCCGACGAAACGACCGGCGCCCTGACCCTGCCCACAACCGGACCTGACGGCCCCATCTGGCCCGAAGGCGTCAAGCCGACGATGCGCGACTACACGCCTCGTCGTTTCGACGCGGAGGCCCGCACGCTGGAGATCGACTTCGCGCTGCACGTCGCGGGTCCGGCCACGCGCTGGGCCGAACAGGCGAAGCCGGGCCAGCAACTGGGCGTCGGCGGACCGCGCGGCTCCTTCATCGTGCCGACCGATTTCGACTGCCACCTGCTGATCGGCGACGACACCGCGCTGCCGGCGATCTTCCGGCGGCTCGGCGAACTGCCGGCGGGTGCGCGGGCGGTGGTGCTGGCGGAGGTGGACGGGCCGGAGGATCACGTCGAACTGCCGAGTGCGGCGGATGTGGAGGTGATCTGGGTGCATCGGCAGGACGGGGCACGCGGCACTTCGACAGGCTCAGTGCGAACGGGGGTGGGGATGCCGTTGCTGGACGCGCTTCGCAACACGCGCCTGCCGACCGGCGATTTCCACGCCTGGATCGGTTGCGAATCCGCTGCGGCGAAGGCGCTGCGTGCGCATCTGATCGACGAATGCGGCGCCAATCCGAAGTGGATTCGCGCGTCGGGTTACTGGCGCAGAGGCAGCGACGCAACGCATGACTCGCACGATCAGTGAGGCCGCACTAGGCTGGCGGCGAATCGCTCAACCCCCATTCGACATGCTCCCGCACAAGCGCACTCGAATCTTCCACGCGCGTCGCCAGCGCATCTCGCGCCCCGACCTGCCCCGCATGCGCCGCATTCCCCAACGCCACCGCGATGTTCCGCAGCCAGCGTTCATGCCCGATGCGACGGATCGGACTGCCTTCGGTATGACGCAGAAACTCCGCTTCGGTCCATGCGAACAGTGCGCCGAGCTGCTGACCGGTGAGCCCCTCGCGCGCATCGAAATCCGGTAGCGCGCTGCGCTTGGCAAACTTGTTCCACGGGCAAATCAGCTGGCAGTCGTCGCAGCCGTAGATGCGGTTGCCGATCAGCGGGCGCAGTTCGAGCGGGATGGCGCCGGGATGCTCGATCGTCAGGTACGAGATGCAGCGGCGCGCATCGAGCCGGTGCGGCGCGACGATGGCCTGCGTCGGGCACACATCGATGCAGGCGCTGCAACTGCCGCAGTGCGCCGTGACCGGTTCGCTCGCCGGCAGCGCCATGTCGACGTAGATTTCGCCGAGAAAGAACATCGACCCGGCATCGCGGTCGAGCACCAGCGTGTGCTTGCCGCGCCAGCCTTGCCCGCTGCGCGATGCGAGCTCGGCCTCGAGCACCGGCGCCGAATCGGTGAATGCGCGATGACCGAAGGCGCCGACTTCATCGGCGATCCGCTCGGCCAGCTTGGCCAGGCGCGTGCGCAGCACCTTGTGATAGTCCCGGCCGCGCGCATAGACGGACACGATGGCTTCGTCAGGCCGGTCGAGACGGGAGAATTCGACCGCCTGCCAATCGGGCGGCATGTCGCGCGGCAGATAGTCCATCCGCGCCGTGATGACCGACACCGTGCCGGGCACCAGTTCGGCCGGGCGAGCGCGCCGCGTGCCGTGCGCGGCCATGTAATGCATCTCGCCATGGAACCCTTGGGCCAACCATTGCATCAGACCCGGCTCGGCGCTCGACAGATCGACGCCGGCGATGCCGATTTGGGAGAATCCCAGTTCCCGGGCCAAGGCCTGAATTCGAATCACGAGTTGATGGCTGCCGATCACCTGCCGA